>NZ_JBFUHV010000056.1:0-53206 GCF_056402215.1 Rhodococcus sp. P4_B6
GTGATGCACGGTGCATCACCCACGACCGCCTTCGTCGAATGTGTCGCTGACTAACCGAATGCTGTCCATCTGGCCGGGGCTTTCTGGAGTGCTCAGTACACCTTCCCCGCCCGGTCCTGGGTAAGATCTGGCGATCAGGTTGTGGATCGCGGTCTAATTCGTTTCTGTCCCGAACGCTCGGACTGAGCGCCAACCATCATGACGCGGCGACCCGCCTCGCCTGTCGTAATCCAACAGACGAGGCGAAATTTCTAATACTGCGTGCAAACGTCTCATGATCCGTCGAGCGGTGCAGCACCCTGGCGCACGGGTCAGTCTTCCCGCTAGACCAATCCGACGGGAAGTTGGGTGATCCCTTAGTCAACGTCCCGGCCATCTCCGCCTGATCACCCCCGACCTCGTCTGATCAATCCATCGGGGTGATGCACGGTGCATCACCCCGATGCGGTGGGCTCCAGGGCTTGAGAACACAAATCCGAGGGCTCGAAGCGAATTCCAGTCGACTCGCCCGGCCGTCGCACATCCAGCGCCGTCAACCGCTAGTCCAGGATCGCCGGATGGCAATCGAACATGACTGAGGCCGTTGATTCTTCTAGCGATTTGGCCGGGTACCGGTCGGCTTATGCATCCACTCATCGGTTGAAAGTTCGGCTCGGGAGTGCCAGCCGCCGCGTCTCGACGCCACCGCAAAACGCCGGGTAGGTCATGGGACGAAACGTTTACGGGTGCACGTGACTTGGGTCAAGACGGCGGTCTGTGTCCGCCACCGCGCTCGTCGGCCGCAGACTGATCGGTTCCGCGTCTGACCGGCCTGTCGTAGCCAGGTGCATGGGCCTACGATATCGACCTGCAGCAGATCCGGACGGACCAACTTGCCGGCGCAACCCCCGACCTGCTGCACTAGCTACTGACGGTTCACCCACACCCTGATGAGGCCGACGCACGGTGCGGCGCCGACTACGGAACAACGCTCCGACGAGCGCGGCAACGGCCGGAACGGCTACCGGCACCGCGGCTTCGACACCGTCGACGTGGCGATCCTCAAGCTGCGATCCGGTTCGTACTTCCCGGAGCATCTGGTTGCTGCGGCGCCGCAAGAGCGCCGAAAGGCACAGGCCACCGTGATTGTCACTTGCTACCTGCTCGGCGTCTCCACCCGGCGGACGGAGCGGCTCGTCTACCCGTTGGGCATCAGCTCGCTGTCGAAGTCGCAGGTATCGGTCATGGCCGAGGACCTCGACGCCCAGGTCGAGGCGTTCCGCAGCCAGCCACTCGATGCCGGGCCTTACACGTTTGTCGCTGCCGACGCACTGGTGCTCAAGGTGCGGGAGAACGGGCGGGTGGTCAACGTGCAAGCGCTGGTCGTGGATGGGACCTGGTCCGAGGACGGGGCCGGGGGCTGGAATTTTTCCGGTCCCTGGTCGCCCGCGGCTTGTCTCGGGGTGCGATTGGTGACCTCCGACGCGCACGCCGTGCCGGTGGTTGCGATCGGCGATACCCTTCCGAGTGCCTTGTGACCGAGGTGCCGCACCCCCATTACTTCGACGAACCTCATGGCGGTGACCCGAGAAGGCGTCGCGGCCTTGGGTGAAGATGATGCTGCACTCGGTCTACGACCAATCGGCGCCGATTCCGTTCATGCCTAATATGATCGAATCATTGGCGCTTCCGCCGAGAAGCTGCCGAAGGTCGCCGATCACCTCGACGCCGCCCGGCCGGACCTGTTGGCACGTTCACCGCATTCCTCGAGCAGATCTGGACGAACAATCCGCAGGAGGACCTCCATAAGGAAATCCGCCGGACAACCGATGTGGTTGGAGTCTTCCCCGACCGCACCGCCCGGATTCGGCTCGTCGGAGCGGTCCTCGCCGAACAACACGACGAGTGGATCGAAGGGCGCCGCTATCTCAGCCTGAACGCGCTGGCCCGCTCCCGCAGCGACAATTCCCACCGACAGCACCAGCGAGTCCACCGAGGAGGTGACACCGGCCTTGACTGCCTTGCTCACCAACGAGTAGGCACACAACGACCTTCGTACACCACGCCCCGGGACTTGACCCGGTGAGACGAACGATGGACCAAGGACACGACTAGACACTGCAATACAAACCGGCCACCGGCCCGGCGACTGGTTGCGCCGGGCGCCAAGCTCTAACGCGCAGTGCAGAAGTGGGCCCATGCATCTGGACTGCAAAATCACGCTCGGCCTCAGCGATCGCCATTCGCTGAGGGGCCATGACGCCCTAAACCATCGCCTACGCAGCGCACGTACCTGCACCCAGAACCCTTTCGCGAATTGGCTGCCCCAGAACCGGCCATTGGCTTCTGCCTAAGTCGATCATCAGTGGTCAGGTATGCGCATCAGCCTTTCGACGCTCAAGCAGCTTCGACGTTAGGGCTTGTTTGCACCGCTCACGGTGCCCAGGAGTCGCCACGACGTGATCACGGCAACCGAGACGCGCGTCGCGGTCAGCAATGCGCTGACGGGCTTCCTGGGCCGCTTTTTGGGCCATCTCAGATGGTGAGGGGCGGGACCAATCGATCTGAGTCAACCGCCACCGGAGGTATCCAACAGGCCTCTCGATATGTTGCGGCCAAATCCAGCCCCGCTGTTGGGTATCGCGCGTGAGCTCAGCGGCGATGTCACGCCCGCACCAGCGATTCCAATCAACGCCGGCACTCGCAAGGACTTCGCAGATTGCCCCAATGTGCCCAGCCGATTCGAATGCTGGTGCATGAACGACCAGCTCTGCGGCTGTGCGCTGCAGGGCGATCGGTCGAGGTTGCTGTGCCAGGGCCTTCGGATGCTTAGATTGCTGGCCCGCGCGCGCTCGCGCGCGTTTTGGTGATAACTCTCTAACAAGAGATAACAACTTAAATCCCCTGGAAGGGGATAGGGGGCCACGAGCGAGCAATTGGGGATAACTCGAGCGAGCCACATTCTTTGAGCGTTGGACCTTCTTGGAGAGCTTTTTCCCCGCGCGTCCAGCGGCTATGACCAGGGATTTCGGTGATGTCAGCGCCCAAACTGACGCCGCACGACGTTGAATCCGCCCGTGATGAGATTCAGCAGCATACGATTCGTCAGCTCTCAGGTACCTCCCTCGTACCATCTCGCGGGCGACAGAAAGTGTCTGAAGTGCCCTTCTCGCGCGTTTTACAACTGACACGCTGACTCCGCTGCGGTGGGCGATCGTATCCCGCGCGGCGCATACGCGCCGGCCCGTTGACCGCTCTGCGAACGAGGCCATGGTCACGGCCACGGCGAAGACAAACTCTGTGCTCACCTTGAATCGCCGGCAAACGTCACGTCCGGTAGTGGAGTTCAACACATTGCGGACCTGGAGCTGCCAGGCAGTTCGCCCGGTCCATGCTGGTGTTGAGGCTTGTCGGCCGGGATCGACGGGTAACGACCAGGACCGGCCACGCTGCTCGCTCTCTGCGTTGAGTCGCTCGATTTCATTGACCCGCTCGACAGCGGCCGAGACGAGAGCGTCCCATTCTGGGTCGTTGGTCGTAGAAACCTCGCCAACAGGGGTGATCTGAACAGCGTCGACGGAAAATGCGGCCGCTTGAGCCGCAGAATTGGGGTGCATGACGCGCCTTTCACGCGCCCTTAACCAGGTTGTTGCCGTGAGTCGCTGGCATCACCAGCAGGACATGGCTTACCCTGACAAGAGCGCACGGTATCGACACGACTGCTCGCGGGACTGCCAATCACAGGAGCGGTCGTGTTGGAACGGCCAAATATGGGCGGTGGGTCTCATCCGGAAACGGTGGGACCCACCGACGTTTTCGCTAGTGGAATCGACACCCCCTCACGGCATGCGTAAACGCCGGAAGGGCCGGCGACATGAGGTCTGCGTACACGGAAGTGTCACGTTGACGCTGAGATGAGACGTCGCGAACACCAATATCACGTCGTGTCGCGTGCGCACGACGAATCGCGCGTCCTATACTCATAGAAGGCAGACCTCCTCCCTTGCGTGGCGGTTTGTACGACGAGCGGAACCCCCGGAGCTGGCGAGCGAAGGGGGGTTTCGCCTTTTCTGGGCTCTGTTCAGCCCGTCATCGGCAACTCTTCCTGTCTGGCTTGCGCTGGAATCGCTGGCTCGTTCTCGAGTGCCAGCTGAACAAGCGCGATCATCCGATCGGTGATTGTCTTGACACGACCATCGTCAACCGGTGCGAGAATCCGGTCGGCGATCTCCGCGGGGAACTCAACCCCGATATGGCGAACGGCGACGTCGCGGGCTGGGCGCCCGCCCCGACTTTTCCGAGTTGTCATGCCTTAAATCCTGCTCTTTGGGTTTAACTAAACCGCGCAGCGACACGCCGGGTTAAATAAAACTCGAAAATGACGCGTTGGAGCCTCCTCCAGGCGTGAATCTGGCTCTGAATCGTATGCGATCGACACTCTGCCTAGCGGAGAAATATCTGATCAAATCTCGCGATGCGGCCGAAGGCGATCACACCACCCGAGAAACGTCACGTGATGAATGAAAATCTGTGTGGTACAGCAATTTACGCACACTTGCACCGCGTCGCCGGCAACAAGGGATTGGAAGAAAATCACGCACTGTCCATCGCGAATGCCACCCGCGCTCCCCGTAAGGCCAATCTCTGATCTCGCCATTTCCGCAGATCGGACCTCCTTTTAGGACTTTCGATGCACTCCCTATCGGCGTGCTAGCGAGATGTGGCGAAACCCATTTGTTCGAGCCGCGGAACCGTTGGAAACGAATCACCGCCTCATCCGCCAAGGCATCTTCGCAGGAGTTGAATTTTGCGGTGCCATCGAAAGGAGTCACCCCCACCACCCTCAATCCGATGGGTGACACCGACACTCCGATTGGCCTTCGGGTGGCGCGCTACGCAGCCTTCACGTGGGACGAAGTAGTACAAACGCGCGCAACGAACGCCGCAACTCGGCCGAGAATCCTTGCCGACCTTTCGAACGATGACAGCCATGGCCATCTCCTAGTCGTCATGATCGGCGCGGGTCCGACTCTCGATCTGCTTGAGTCTCGGGCTGAGCGGCCCGTGACTACCACCGGGACGGCTGCCATTCGGACGGCCTCGATGTTGAACGTGCGCGATGCCTCGTGTTCGATACCGTTGAGCTCCTCGACGAGGATTGGACTCGGCGAGAAGGGTGGTTGGGCGCGTCTGACAAAGAAACGAGCAGTTGCGCCGCGTCCACTGGCGACTAGGCATACATGCCCAGTACAAGTGCGATGCTGGCGATTCAGCCTTCCGCCAAAGTATCCAGACGAAGGACGGGGAATTGACGCGGACAAGATCGCATTCACACAACCGGCGGCGATTAGCAAGACATACAGTCTGGCGGCGAAGGACGTTGTCGTGATTGTCCGTGCCGGCCGACTATCGCTGCGGGGCAGTAGCGCCGCTAGCTGACGGAAAGATTAGCAATGGTGGTTGGACCGTGCGGTTGGTGACGCTGCAAAGACGTGAGTGCGGCGTCCGAGCCGGTTGGGGAGCCCTAGATTCTTTCACAGTGCCCCGACTCGCGAGACTTCGTCCACGTACGGATCTCGAAGACCTACTTCTGCCGAAGATAGTGACGCCGACCTTTCCGATGGCGGACACCCCTATAGCCATATGTTGGTGGATCGATATTGGTCTCAGTGGGGGATGGATGGTGATGTACGGTGCATCACCCGGAGGTCAGGTGGTGGTGATGCACCGTGCATCACCGGTTGGGTATGGCACCCCGCCTCGCCAGGCACTGAGGCTTTCCGCCGTCACAGCCGCACGCGGTTTGCAACCTGTGCCATCTACGCGGTGATGCACCGTGCATCATCTGTGCGGCGTGGATCCCGTTTTGCCTGGGGGCGTTGATTCGATGTTGCGTCGCGCCACGTTCTGGGCTGTCGGATCCGCATTCTCGGTTTGGGGTGGTTTATGGCTGCGGTGATGCACGGTGCATCACCGAGCTAGGTCCTTCCTCAGGGGCGTTGCGGACCTGCGACCCCGATGTGATGGATAGGTGAGTTGCCGCTGATTTCGCGAGGGGCGCGATGACCATATTGACGGAGCAGGGACTGCGAGGCCGCTGAACAGGCCTAGTCGGACTGATATACCTCAGCGTGTGGGCTCGACTTCCTGGTACTTCCACCTCCTGGTCATCCCAATTGATCTGCGCGATGCTCGACTTTCGGCTCGATCGGCGCTGTGACGTAGGGCGATAGCAGGACTTGTTGTCGGTCAACACCGCTCGCGCCTCGCAACGAAGGGCGCCGAAGAACGCTCACCCCGTTCCCGGGGAGTGGAGGCGGCGGCCATGCCTTCGTCATAGTGCTCGTCCGAGTACGTCAGCCAGGAATGGGCGTCGAACGCGCGGTCTAGGAATTCGTGGGCCAGTCCCCGAGTCCTGTTGGGGCGGTTGTCGATGATCCCGTAGCTACGCGCGGCCGCTGGAAATGCGACCGATGGAGGGGAAACCCGATGCCTGACCGGCGTATGGCATCCGCGACACCCGATACCGGCGCGAGACCGCGTCGAGGTGTATTGAACCAGATGCGGGGGGCCGCCAATGCGTTGGGAAATGTTCTTAGGCAAGACAATCGGCCCAGCGCCGCCTCGCCGGATCGACCGGGCGCCAATCGACCGCGAAGGCAAGTGGGCGTCGGCGTGTTTCCGCAAGCGCATCGAGTACTTCGGCGGTGTGCGCGAACCACACAAATGCAGAGATCTACGCCTACTCGCGGGGTCCTTCGCCACCTACCCAAGACAGCCATCGGGTGATGCGCGGTGCATCACCCGGAAGTCGCGTGATGCACCGTGCATCACCCGAAGCCAATCCGGTTGGTTTGAGAGAGATTCGGTCTGGATCCAATACTTTCCTCTTCATAGATAGACCACGGTCGAGGCTAGAGTAAAAGGTTGCCGAGGTGGACTGTGACAATCGCCGGGGTCTTCGTGGCAAACCGCAGTCGGAGCGACTACCTCTAGTCTCTGCCAGTGGGGGCCCGGGCAGGTCAGGTTCAAAACAAAAGGGAGATCCACGCGTCCGTCAAGTCACCGATTGTATATGATCGACCGAGGCTGAGGCACCGAGGTGGCGGCGCTAAGAGCGGCGTAAACACCTCTTCTGCAATCGAATTCGGCGTAACAGTAACTTCGGGACGCGCCTGCCGATTGTCGTGAGGCRCAGCGCCGCAAGCCAGTATAGGTTGGCGAGAGTTCACTGCACCGGAGATGGATGGGCTCGTTTGACGCCACCACGTCGCATCGGGGCCAGATCGAGCCGCCTCAAGTTCCGAACCACGCGGAACCCCGCCGGAGCTGGCGGACGGCGGGGCCGCGACACCGGCAGTCGAGGATCGGTCAAGCAGCGCGAACCATACTGGCTGAACAGGATTCAGCTCAGGCGTTGCGACATCAGCGGCCTGCACATCGGATCAGCCGGTGCAAAACCGATCGTATGATGGCGACGGTGTCGATTCCAAGAGTGTGACGCACGCCACATACATTTTCTCGTCGGCGTTCACGACGTGTCCAGGAAGCTAACGGCGGCGTGCGAGGCCAGCTATACGCGTTTTGGCGTTGAAGACGCCGTTCATGGCGCGATCCGCAATCGATCCGTCGGTCGGTAGCAGCTTGATCTGGCGGGCGAACTTCATTTGGTCGTAGCGCACAGTGGTGGTGACGATGACGAAGTAGTCGAATCCCTCGAAGTCGATTCGCCGTCCGGTAGCGGCGATGCCGACGAAGGTGCCGACGTGCCGTCCGGTCAGGTGCCAGTGGACCAAGACGTCGTTGCCGGACTCGGCGATCGAGATGAGCTCGAAGGCAAAGTCGGTGACGGCGGCGAACACCTAAATTTAATTGAAGTAGGCGGCGATCTCGGCGCTCCCATGAGATGTTCCGGTTGGGAAGTGCACGGTGGAGCGTGCCGTCCAGAATTTGCGTAGGCTGTCGACGTCCTGGGCATTGATGCGGTCGAAAGTCCACTGGACGAGTTGTGCGGTGGAGGCGTCTTTCGGTGGAGCGATGGGGTCGAGGTAGAGCTGCGATCGGGCATTGCTACTCCCTGCACGTTGACCTGCAAACGTTGGCGAGCCTCACGCGGGATTTCTTCAGTCAAAGCTAACGTCGCACGCGCCAATCGTCGACTACTCGGGCACGATGCCAACGCCGTCGGAGACGAGACACGGGGGTTTGTCAACACCCGTTCGCTAAGGACATCTCCCAGTCTGCTGTCGACAACTCCAGTCGAGAGAGTCAACATCAGCGAACCCTCAATCAACCTGCGCCTGAGTCATATCGGGCAGCGCCCACGTCCACCTGATGATTGGAATCGTCACGATGTCCGGGGGCGGGCGGAGCACAAGAGCGCTTGCGCGCAACTTTGCAGGAATATCTGCGCGCAAATAGGTGAGCATGTGCCTATACTTCCTATAGGCACCACACGATCTGCTGATCGTCGAATTCGAGGTACGAAGCTCATTGGACGGCGCGCTGATGGTCAGCCACCCCGAGGAGAAAGGAACCTTCGATGCCGAACTCCCGCGGACTGGGAAGTCGCTCAGACCGGTCGCGGGGCCGAGCGCCCGCTTCTGAAGCGTCCGCGTTTTCGGCCGTATCAAGTCAGGATTCCGCGTCTCATGACGCTGCGAAGAGGCCTCCAGCTGGCGCGATGTTGGAGCCGAAGAAGGGGCCAGAGAAGGAACCCTTGAACACGCGCGTGCTGGCGAGCACATCCCGCCGCCTCGGATGGTTCACAAATGAGTACGGATACTCGGTGACGAATGTTGTCGACGTTGCGTTGCAAGAGTTTTTCGCGCGCAACGGAGTTCCCGATGTCGACTCAAACGGCGAGGTTGTCGACTAGATGGACCGCGGAGGGCGATCGATGGCAGGCGAGGACCAATACGCGCTATTCGAATTCGATGACACAACAGCTGACATCACGGCGGATGAGATCGCCGCTGAATCGGAATCAGACGACTCGCAGGATGTTGTCGAAGAAGTCTCGACGCCAGAACCACCACAGTCTCACCACGACGTGGGCAGCCCGCCGGTATGGGAGACGCTGCCCGCAGGAGAAGAAGCCGATGGCCATGCGTTGATCGTGACCGCCGCCGGGACCTACACACCGTCCGGGCGGGAGTTGACCGGTCCCGTCGACTCCGTCGAGAAGCTGGACAAACTGATCCGCTGGGCCTCGCTGACCCCGTTGGGCGCCCCCGCCCAGATCTGGATCGTCGGACAGGCCGCATGCGAACTGCTCGGGTGGATCATCGACCCGGGCAGCGAAGACGACGTCGACGACATGGAAGCCCTCCGCAACCGCGCCGCCCAAGAGCTGACCGCCGTCCTCCACGCCACCCTCACCCCACTACTGAATGCAGGGTGGGAACTCCGCGGCGAGCCCGGGCACGTGGTGCACCTGTCCCGCTCGATCGGGAACTTCACCTCCATGGTCGATGTGGTGATCGAACCATACGTGTGGACCTACTGGAACAAGGACTTCGGTTGGCACAACCGCGTCGGCGACATGGGCATCCTCGGCTCACCCACCGCCGGAACGTATCTCCCGGACAACGACCTCCCGGCAGCTCGTGAACTCGGCCGGCGACTGGCCTGGTGCGCCAAGCACCTCGGGGTGCTCCCGGGACCAACGCCCGCGCGCACCGGCGCCGCCCTCGTCGACAAAATCAAGCGTGAACGCACCCGCAGCGGCAAAGGCATCGTCGTCACCACACCTGGTTCGGTCCCACCCCTCGACGGCCCGCCACGGGGAGACCTCGAACCCGCTGTCGGCTGGACACGCCTCCCGGAGGCCGATGACCTCAACAACGCCCACCGGTTGGTCTCGATCGACCAACGCGCCGCCTACCTCGCCTCCGCGGGCATGCTCGAATTTGGCTACGGACAGCCCAAACACCTAGCTGGTGACAATGCCACGGCCGCGGCGGTAGGGGAGAAGGGTGCACCGTTCGGGCTGTGGCGGATCACCCTGCCTGCCGGACAGGCGCTTTCGCTTCCCGAGAAGCTACCCCTGCCGCACCCCCACATGCTCCCCGACCAACCGGTGCAGACCTGGGTATCCACGGTCAGCCTCGACGGACTGTGCTCACCAGTGGCAGACGGAGGAATCGGCGCCGAACGGGGTGACTTCGACATCACCGAGGCCTGGGTCTACCCACAACAGGGCCGCGCCCTCGACAAGTGGGCCAAAATCCTGCGCGAGGCCCGCAAGGCCGCGGTGGACACCGACGACGACGCGACGAAGCGGTTCCTAGGCACCTGCTACAAGGGCTACATCGGGCGAATGGTCAACCCGGACATGTGGACTGCGAAGCAGATGCAACATCACCACCAACCTTTGTGGCGTGCGTCGATCATCGCGCACTGCCGCTGGCGCGGCCGCCGCGTCGCGATGCGGATCGCCCGCGAGCACGGCCGCTGGCCGGTCCGCACCGTCACCGACTCCTGGGTGTACCTCCTTGCCGATGGCGAGGACATCGCCGACGCAAGCGAGGCGCTAGGGAAGATGTCGGTCGAAAAGGACGTGGTCCTCACCGACACCCTCCTGTCCGCCTTCACGTCGGCAGAAGACGTTCACGACGTAAACCTCGCGATCAAGGCGGCATTCGCCGAGGAAGAAGACGACTGATGGCCCTGCACCTTCCGAAGCCGCGCACCAAAAAGCCGGCACAGGAGGCGGTCGGCCTCGACGGCCTCAAGGTCTCCGTCGCCAACGCCGCGACCAGCGGTGTCGAAAAATCAAAACAGGTCAAAAGTGGGGGACTGGCCGGACTGACCAGCAAGGTCTCCGTCAAGCAGCTGCGCAAGGAACTCGGCAACGAGGGCCTGCGGCAGGCGGCGATCGATGCCGGCCGCACACCGCCGTCGGCGCGCACGTTGCGCCGGTGGGCGCAACAAGGCCGCATCCCACACGCCGACGTCCTCGAGCGAGCCCAGCGCCGTGCCGCGATCGAACGCCTCGGCGGTGTCGAGGCCGTGGCCGCCAAGATCGGTCGGTCCCGCTCCGCCGTCTCGCGGTACAGGTCCGGTGAAACGAACGAGTTGCGGGCGGACGCCAGCAAGAAGCTCAAGAACGTCAAGGCCGAGGACATCATGAAACGCGCCGGCGTGCTGCGGCCGGACGGAACCCCGAAGAAGGCCGTCATCCGCGTCAGGGGTGGCGTCATGGTCCGCAACGGCGCCGACGAGGGCTACGACTACCGGGTCCGCACCCTCGATTTCGCGAACTCCGACACCCCGTTCACCACTGAGGAGTCCCGCGAACTCGCCGCCGCGTTGGCCAACGACGATCACGCCCGGGTCGTCGCGCTGCTCGAACGGCACGCCACACTCGACTACCCCGAGAACAAGGGCTTCGACACGTACAGCGACCAGTTCGGATTCCACTTCGACCACATCGACTCCGTCCACATCGACTGGATCTGACCCAGGCCTGGCGAACGGGGGATGTGACGCTTCCGCGAGTCAGATCACGGAAGAGCTGCTATCAGAGCTAGYGTTTCTTGCATTGGTGCGGGATTTGGTCGGTCTGGCGGAACGCAGAGAAGGGCTGGCCAAGTCATCTAGTTTCAGGTCACCGCGACGGTACTGTGCCAACAGCCCGGTGATGTCGCCATCGGGTTGCAGTCGCCGAAGCTGGTGCCACGGCCCGCTGGGCGGCACTGCGCGTGCAGATGACCGCCACCGACCACCTCAACACGGAACCGGAATGGCCCGCACCATCACTTACAAGCTCGTACAGGTCAATTCAGGGTACGACGATCTGCTCGCGAGGAAGAACATCCGCGGAGTGATCGTGCACGAGCACTGATTTACCCACGGGTGTTCCACCCACGACGTCCGGAAACCCCGTGGGGAGTGTCACGCGAGTGAGGCCGGGCCCGGATAGGGAACGACGAGGAAACGTCGACGGTCGCAGGTGGCGCATGCCGGCAGGGTTCTGAAGAGTGCGCGCGGCGCGATCCCGTGTTCGACCCAGTCGACGAGTGCGGCAAGCCCTTTGCGAAGCCGGAGCTGACCGACGGGATCTGGCCCCCGACACCCGTCGGCCATCCCCAGACCAGGACGCCGGCGAACCGTTTCACGTGGGATAGTGCGCAGTGTTGACGCTCAGTGTGGACAGCGACTGCTGCTTGCAGCAGCCGGAAAGGTGCGGTCGATCCAGCGCCTGGGTGCACCGATTGACTCGAAGTAGTTCCGCCCTAGGTGTGGGACTTCTTCCGAGAAGTGCAGTGTGAGAGTCGCATCGCCGGTCGGGTTCGACAGCTTGGTGTAGCAGGATCCGCCGTTGTCGCAGAGGCAGTCCTCGTAGATGACGTGCATCCCGAGTCCCCATTGCGGATCGGTCAATGCGGCCACCAACTTCCCGTGGTCCTTCGGGACGGAGGGATCGAATTCGAACCAGAACCGGGTGGTGTCGGCGCCGCTCGAGTACGCGTAAGTGAGGTGGGCCGAGCTGAACTCTGTGAAGATTCCAATTCTTCGAAGGATCTTCGATTCCATCTCAATGCGTGGGCCTGGCCGCGTTCGGGGCGAGGGGAGGTCGGTCGAGTATGCGCGCTCGGCCGACGTCAACTCCTTGTGATTCCACAGCGGTGTTCCGTGTCCCTCCAACTGGCGGGAGTATGCCTTCCTTTCAGCGTTCCAGTCGGTTCCAGCAGAACCACGAACTATCAGGCGCGCAGTGGATTCGACGAGACCAAGTTGAAGGTCACGACCGTTCACGCCGAGGATGCGGATTCCGAGTCCCGACGACAGGCCGCCGCGATGGAAGTCGAACGGGAGGCAGAGTTCGAGAAAGCGTGCACTGACGCGGCCGTCCTCAAGGTCTCCGTCGAGGAATACGATCGGTACACAGTCTTCGCTCAACCTGATGCGCTTGACGTGCAGGGGATGGGCCGAGTGTTCGTGAATATTCGCGAGGCTGCGGAACACCAAGGACTCAAGTCGCTGCTGAGCTGGATCCGGCGAGGACAGAAGCGCCGGCGAGGGTGGTCTCGTCCGAGAAGCAAGATGCTGATGGGATTCGCCGGTGAACGTCTGAAAATCGAATGTAGACATCGTCGTCAACCAGTTTCCGCGTCTCTCACCTCAACGCGCTCTGTTCGACGTGGCCATAGTTCGATTTGCAGGCAAAACGCTTGTCTTCATCCGAGGGCCACGGTGAGTGTCGCGTCACGGAAAAGGTGAACCAAGCAACCGGAGCAGATAGTAACAACCGCTCCCGGCTACGGCAACCGACCTCAGAAGATCAATTTCCACAGCGACAGCGGCCTGCCCGCGTCTTCCGCGGCCCGAATGCGTGCGTCGATCGCGGCGGAATCTTCGCCGGCACGAAGGACTGAGCGCATCGCCTCGGCGATAGCATGGCTCCGGCCTGGCATGCCACGCACATCCGCTGACGGCGAGTTCAGGCTTCGACGGCGCACGTACTCGATGCGGTTGGTTGCGTTCGTGCCGAGGCGCATGTGCCCGGGGTTGGTGCACGCCGCGTAGTCGCACTGATGGCAGACCGTGACGTCGTTGGTAGCCGTTCAACCGAGCCGCGTGATGACTCCGTCCGACGACGGCAGCAATTGGGCCCGGACAGCCGCGAACTAATCTAGGACAGCGCAGAGGGCTGACGAAGTGATATGGGGAGGGGCGGGCGACGTACGAGAACTGTCGGGCGACACCCGCTCCGCCCCGCACCGGCCGTCAGGGATGAAGTGCCCCGGCAACCGGGTGGACGGCTAGCGACCGTTCGCCGCGAGTGTTAGGTACCCGTCGATATGCTGCACGCATCCTTACTGCTCACAGCGAAGAGACGGTGATCGAGTTGTCTGATGCGCAACGTGGCCAACCGGACAAGCCGCACGTCGTGGTGGTCGGCGCGATCCTCGACGTCGGCGCGCAGTAACCGTGGACGCGCACATCGTGTTGCCGACCATCGACGGGCAGTCGTTCGCGTCGTTGCGCCGCCGGGCCACGCCGAGGGCGGAGCGGTTCGCACTCGGCAAACGCCTGCGCAAGCAGACACCGCGGTCCGCGCTCGGCGAGTGGCGCGCACCGGACGATCGCCCCGATGTGGTGGATCAGATCGGTGTGTCGCACCAGGGTCGGGTGGAATCGCTCATACCGGTCAGGGTGGGGCGGATGGCGGCCTCGCCGTACGGTTTTCTGCGCGGCACCGCGATCGTGATGGCCCAGGACCTCGCCGGGCTGCCGGCGACCGGAATCCAGCCGGTGATATGCGGGGACGCGCATCTGGGCAACTTCGGGTTCTACGCCTCRCCGGAGCGCGACCTGGTGCTGGATCTGAACGACTTCGACGAGGCGCATCCCGGCGGCTGGGAATGGGACCTGCGCCGWTTGACTGCGAGCATCTGGGTGGCGGGCCGGCAGAACTCGGCGACCGAGGGGCAGTGCGAGAGTGCAGTGCAGTCCTGCGTCGCCACCTATCGCGAGCATGTGCGCTGGCTCGCGGAACAACCATTGCTGGCGCGCTCGTTCGAGCGACTCGACCTCGACCGGCTGCASRCGACGGCGTCGGACGAGTCKCTGCGCCACGAGATCACCCGCGCCGCGGAGCGGGCTCGGCGCCGYGTCAGCGACCGGGCGCTGCCCCGATTCACCGAGCAGGACGAAACCGGCCGGCGCATCGTGGAGGAGCCGCCGCTGATCACCCGGGTGTCCGAGGCGGAGGCCGAGMATCTCGCCGCCGGGCTCGACGAATACCTCACCACGCTGCCCAGCCAYTGGGCACGRCTGCTCAGTGGYTACACCGTCGTCGACGTCGCGCACAAAGTGGTCGGCGTGGGCAGCGTCGGAYTGCGTGCCTACGTCGTGCTGTGCGAAGGGAGCAGTGCCGAYGACGTGCTGTTCCTGCAGCTCAAGCAGGCGCGTCGATCCGTCGTGGCGCGCTTCGTACACGGCGAGTCCGCCTGGCACGACCACCAGGGCCGGCGCGTGGTCGAGTACCAGCAGGCCCTGCAGACCGTCAGCGATCCGTTGCTCGGCTGGACCACGGTGGAGGGCCGGCAGTACTACGTGCGGCAGTTCCGGAAGATGAAGGGCACGGTCCCGATCGACAACCTGAGCGCGGCAGCGCTGACCGACTACGCCGGCATCTGCGGGCGCCTGCTAGCGAAGGGCCACGCGCGGACCAGTGGTGCGTCGATGATCGGCGGCTACGTCGGAAAGTCGGACACGCTCGACGTCGCACTGAGCCGGTTCGCGCACGCCTACGCGGATCAGACCGAACGCGACCACGCGACTTTGGTCGACGCGGTGAAGCGGGGGAAGTTGCCGTGTGAGCCGCCGACGTGAATCGGTGTGTATTTGTTCGCCATCTCCCAACGCACCGCCGCCGGACACGGCGAACACAAATGATCAAGCTGGGCTTCACTTCCCGGACGCAGATCGCGGCTTGGGTTGTTGAACACCGACTACATCGACCCCGGGAAACGTAGTCCCCCAACAACTCTACCTACCAGGCCCCACCAACCGACCAACACCATTACGCGGTCACCTTCGGTGCCCGGCACGGGCATCTGGGAAAGTTCCCATGCACTAGGGAAACTCGGTAATGTTAGTTGACATAAGATTGGGTGTTTGCCCTTTTACTAGGGCGAGTTAAAACTATATGCAACAACAGGTTTCAGTTCATGACTGCACGCGCTGGCGGCCCTGGCCACGTTGTCGACAGATCGAGCAGGCCTGTGCGAGACACCGAACTGTGATGGTCAGCGCGAACCCGCGGCGTCATCCAGTTACGAGTCCGATTTGTTTGTAGACCTGGTGTTGTACGGCAACTGATTCCGGGGTGGCGAAGAGACCGCCCATGGCCCAGTCGTGGATTGCGCCATCACGGAGCACGAAGGTGAAGGTGTGACCGGGCGTTGATTCGGCCTGCTGTCGTAGTCGAAGGACATCGGCAGCAAAAAGCTCTCGGTTCCCGCAGTAGATGGTGGTGGGCGGTAGCCCCGTCATGGATCCGTAGAGGGGACTCACCAGCGGGTCTGTGAGTGCGAGGGTTCCCGCCCACTGCTGCCCGGCGGTGCGCAGACTCGTCGACCGCAGGACCGGATCGTCGATCGCATTGATCGCTGGGTTGGTCATCGTGGCATCGAGCCACGGCGAGATGAGAACCATGCTCCTGGGAGTTGCTCGTCCCGTCTCCACCAAGATCTGCGCTGCGGCCAGCGCCATCGCGCCGCCGGCGGAATCGCCGTAGACAGCAATGTTGTCGTCGCCGTGCTGGCGGACCTGCATTGTGAGGAAGTCCGCGAGCGCCGGAATCACTGTCGCGGCGCGGCCCTGCGGTGTCGAGGCGAGCGGATAGATGGGTATTACGACCGCACAGCGGTTTCGCCGGGCAATTTCTGCGTAGGCTGCCCAGTGATTGACGGTGGGCTCGACGACGTAGGCCCCACCATGCAGCGCCACCACCCTACTGTTGTGTTGTCGCTCGTCTTTTGACGTCAGTACATAGACCGGCCAGCCCTGAAAGATGTCGCGGTGGACGTGCACACCCGCCATCAGCCATGACGGTGGATGCGGGGACGCTATCAACGGCGTGATCTGAGTGCTGAAATCGACTCCGAGAACGTCAGTCACAGCAGTGACCCCGCGCAGCACCGCCGCCGCTCTCCTGGCCGCACGCGAAGGTGTCCCGATGAAGGCCGGATGCGATGCGACATCGACAACCGATTCCCTCAGCGCCAGGACCAGCGGAGCAGCCCGATCGGTGGTGCGTCGACGTGTGGCGCAGCCTATTACCGTGCCGATCGTCACCGTCACACCACCCGCGAGCACCACGGCGCCGATTTTTGCCATGATCGTCAGGAAGGCTTGCGGGCGATAGACAGCTTGTCTCGCAGCGTGACCGAGCCGGACACGCCACCATCGCAGGGGATATCGATTCCCGTCAAATACGACGCCTTTCCGGTTGAGCAGAACGCCAAGAGTTCGGCCACCTCGTCGGCGCGGCCGAATCGTTTCACCGCGGCATATCGCAACATCGCCGCGGTTCCCTTCTGCTCCTCCAACTTGCCCATATCGGTGTCGATCGAACCCGGTGACACCGACAGAATCCGAGCACCACGTTCACCGAACCGAACCGCCTGCGTGGCGCAATACCACTGCAYGAAGCTCTTGCTGATGGATTACGACAACCCGGGGCGCATCGAGCTCCCCGCAATCCTGCACGCCGACATCATCTTCGTGACGAAAACCTCGTCGTCGTCGAGCGCACGATGAAAACGCTCTTGGGGATCACAATTCGGGGAACCAAGTACGCCGCCATGGATGCGACGTTGACGCTGACGAACCCCTCCTGGGCGTGCGGCAAGAACGCCTCGTTGACATTGACGGTGCCCACCGCGTTGATCTTCATGATCAGTTCCGCTGAGCCCATACTCGGGCTCACCCCCGCCGTGTGGATCAACGACACCACCGTCCCCAGCGAGGTCGCGCTCTGGATCAACCCAGCCACCGAGTCCCGGTCCGTGATGTCACACCGCACCACGACCGCATCGATAGCATCCCCGCGCAACGCATCGATCGCCGTGCTCAGGCGCTCCGCGCTCACGTCGCAGATCACGACAGGGTGCTCACGCACAACGATCTTCGCCGTAGCCAGCCCGATACCACCGGCCCCGCCGGTGATGACCGATACATCTGTCATCGAGGAACTACCGCGCCTACCGCCTGCCACTCAGTCGGAACCCATCCAACTGGAATGATATCCAGACACCTGTCCAATTGCCAACCCGATGCAGMTTCCTCACGCCCCAGACCTCCAACCGCGGGCCTCTCGAGTCCGACGCTCCCACATCTCTGGAGAGGCGAATCCCGTCCCCCACCTACTCTCTGACGAGCGACGCCGATCGCTGGCTACAGCTCTCTGATCTGCACATATCTACTCGTCCTGCATCAACACGTCTCGTTACCAGCACAAAAAAGATGGTTTGCCGGCATATTTGGCGCACAACATTGCCAAGGCGATCGCTGCGGAGCGCGGGCTGATCACTCGATTAGCGAGCCGCAGACCGGGCAGGGCGGAGTGTTGTCCTGCAGAACCTGATCGCAGTCCCTGCATCGGAAGGCAGGGGGTTGCTCGACCGGCGGCTGCGCCTTCGGCCGGCTGCGGTCTTGAGCTGGCGGTCGTGTGATCGGCACACCTGCCAGATCTCTTCGGGCTGATCAGCTAATTGGATCCGCACAGTGTGCGTCGCCTCGTCTTGGCACTCGTCCATCTCGCACGGGACAAGTTCTGCGGTCATGGGGACCATTATCGCCCGTGGATGCGGCCCGAAAGGGGAGCCGCGTCAGATTCCAAGTTGGTGGCCGTTCGAGTGAGGGAGCGTTTCGAGTGTCCCGTAAGAGGATCGGCGGATTCTGGCGGTCATCGCAACAGCAGTCGTTCCATCTCTTCGATGGGTGTGCGAAATTCTAGCCGTTTCCGGGGGCGCTCATTGAGTTGCCGTGAGACCCACTCCAGGTCTGCTTTCGAGTGCACACTCAGGTCCGAACCTTTGGGTGCCTCTGTGTTTGTCAAGCGGCTGGGTGGGGCGTCGTAGAATCGCAATTGGCGGGCTTGGGAAGTGACTTGTCCGAAGAACTGGTGGTCGGGGTTGAGCCAGTCGCGCTGGATTGCAGAGTCGCCCCCGAGTGTCCACCCAGGCTCGCCTCTCGGCGGCGTTCGTCGGCAATCATGACCCGCCAGACGTGGTCGGCGAGTCGTCGCTTGAGGCAGCGCTTCGCTTCGCGCGGTGTCTTGCCCTCGGCGATTTTCGACTTGTAGTAGAGGTTTCCCCGGCTGCCAGACATTCGGATCTGAGTGATGGCCGCCGTGTGTAACGCGGCATTCAGTTGACGATCCCCGGTGCGTGAGAGCCGATGGCGCGTCTTGTCGGCGCTGGCCACTTCGATCGGGGCGACCCCGACGTAGTTCGCGTAGGCAGCCGAGCTCGGGAATCGACTGGGACGTCCGGTCCTCGCGATGAGCCGGCCGGCGATGACGGGACCGATACCGACAGTGTCGGTGAGCGTGCTTCCAGACTTCTCGACCAGCTCAGCGATGGCTTTCGTGCTGGCCTTCAGACGCGTGTCCAAGGATCGAATCTCGGCGACGAGATCGACTGCCACGGCTTTACGGACCCGCTCCACCTCGGCGCTCGGACGGATGCTGCGCAGCAGCGCCGCCGCAGTTGCAGCGGATAGGTCGGTGGGTGCGCCACCGGCGAGCAGTGCCCGCAGTAGCGCGTGCAACTGGTTGACCGCACGGACCCTGGCCTGGGACAGGTTGACGTTCGTCGAGCACGGCAAGTGCGTCGGCGGCACCTTCAGCAGCAACGGGTCGGGCATCGCCTTGCAATGCCGCCACGCAGGCTGCGGCTGCGGCGTCGATGCGGTCATTCTCGCGGCCACCGCCGCGAGAGAGTTGCCTGACCCGGGCAGTGGCCGTGGAAGGGACGTCGACGACGTCCTCACCGCGCGCAATCAGCCAAGAGGTCAGGTGCCGGCCGAGGCCTTCAGCATTCTCGATCGCCCACCGTCGTTGCGGCCACCGCGCCGCCCATGTCAGCATCCGCCGGTACTCCCGCAAACTTGCGTCGATGCGGATCGACGCGACTTCCCGATTCGTGCCGGGTTCAACAGCGGTGGCCGTGTGGGTGGTTTTATGTGGATCGATACCTATCAGCATCATCGTGGGCGGGTCCCTTTCTGTGACGTCGACGGGAGATCCGCGGCTGACAACCCGACTTCGAGAAACCGCTCACCAGTGCCTCGTTGTCACGCCTCTGTTGAGTCAAGCCGCGAACGGACGCCGACCGGGACGACACACCCAAAGGGAGCCAGCATTCGGCAGGAAGTACTCGAGTCAGCCCGCCCCGGCGTCCTACGGCCACGCTACGGGCAGCAAACCCGACCACGACACCGTTCATCACATACAAGTCGGGAAGTACTGGCGGAGAATGCCGTTCGTATTCTCGTTGGTCCCGCGCTGCCAGGGCGCGTGTGGATCACAGAAGTAGATGTCGATCCCGGTGGCCGCGCTGACGCTCTTCCAGTCCCGCATCTCCGAACCCTGGTCCCACGTCAGGGTTTGGCGCAGGCTCGTGGGCAGCGTCTCGAGCTGTTCGGTCAACGCGGGCGCGGTCTGCTCGGGCTTGGATCCGTCGGGCAGATGAACGAGCATGACGGTGCCGGTCGAACGTTCGACGAGTGTGCCGATCGCGCTCAGATTCCGTTTACCGACAATGAGATCACCCTCCCAATGTCCCGGTACTGCACGGTCTTTCACGTCTTTGGGGCGGTCCGCAATGTTGGCCATGTCGGGGATCCGATTCTTGCGCTGGCCGGCCTTCCGACTGGGTCGGCGCAGCCCACGTCCGGTCCGCAACGATCGGGTGAGGGTGTGTGTTCGAGTCCGCCGCGGGAGGGTTGGTAGAGCGATTGGTAGATGGTCTCGGTGCTCACCCGCATCTGTGGATCGTCGGGGAAATCGAGTCGGAGGCGGCCCGCGATCTGCTCGGGTGAATGGCACTCGGTCAGGGATTTCTCGACCGTCTCGCGCAGCGACGGATTGGTCGCGAGCTTGGACGGCTTGGGCCGCGAGGCCCGATGGTAGGCGGCTGCGTGAGCCGATCTGGCTCGGTACCGCCCGGACGGCTCACGATTGCGGGCGATCTCGCGTGAGATCGTCGACGGACTCCGGTTCCGGGCTTTCGCGATGTCACGAAGCGTGTGACCTGCGGCGATGCCGATGGCGATCTCTTCCCGTTCCGCGAACGTCAAACACCGGCCCTCGAGGTTGCGGCCACGCCGGGGACGCACCCCACCACAGGCCGCAAGCCACCGAGCACCCTGTTTGCGATACGAGCCGGTCGCCTCGGCCGCGCCCGTGATGAACTCACCCGCCGCCATCCCCGACCAGAACGTCTGAAAGATCTCCGGAACCATCCGATGAGAATATTTCACCATGTGCAACACCCTTTGATCAGTGGTGTTGCGATCACCGCACGAACCCAAGGATCGCGAGCGGGACGCTCGGCGCGCGTATGGACAATCGACTGGACGGGCTGCCTTTCATCATGACCACAGCGGGCAACTGGCCCGTCCCTGACGCCAATCGGGGAATCTATCGCACCGACTATCTCGTTTTGCGGCGGTGATCTCGCGTCGCCTATGGAATGCCTTCTCAACCGAGCTGRCCGACCGCACGATTCGATTCATCACCGAGCGTCCGCATAAGGATCGCCGGATTTCATCGGTTCTCAAACTTCCGGTATTCGGGGTGTGCCAGGATTTATCTGGGTAAATACTCGGGCCGAGCCCGAACACAAGGTTCGGGCGGTCGCCATTCAGGGTGGTCGACATGCGGTTTGTGAACCAGATAACGGCGATTGCGTTTGTCTCGATTCTCGTCAGCTCGGCGTGTAGCAACACTTCCGATCCGTCCAGTTCGCCACCGACGACTGTGGCTCATCCGCCGGCGGAGTTTGCCGAGGGTCCGTGCGCGAAGACGCCGCATCCGGTCCCACTGCTGGAGAATGCTCGCTGCGGGGACTTGTTGGTACCGGTGAACCGCACCAAAGCAGACAGCGGAACCTTGCGCTTGGCGGTAGCGATCGTTCCGTCGCAAACGCAGCCGCCGACCAAGGCTCCGATCGTCTTTCTCATGGGCGGGCCCGGTCAGGATGGGGTCACGGATCCCCCGATCAACCCGGACGTCCCGCTGAACCGTGATCGCGATCTGATCCTGATGGGACAGCGCGGCAACGCCACGTCCAGCTCGCCGTTGCCCTGCCCGGAGATTTTCGAGTTCTTCGCCCAAAGGATCGGAATGGCGTGGAACGCTGAGTCCACACGGGATGCGTACGTAGAAGCGGTGAAGGAGTGCCACGACCGCCTGGCCCCCACCGTGGACCTCTCGGCGTTCAATTCGACCGAGAGCACCTATGACCTGATYGATTTACGCAAGGCACTCGGCCTCGAGAAGTGGAATGTGTTCTCCCACTCGTACGGTACCGACCTTGCGCTGATCTACATGCGTCAAGACGCCGACGCYATCGAGTCGATCGTGTTCGACGGAGTGACGCCTCCATCGGTTGGTGCCCTGGGGTGGACCTGGGCCAGCGCTCGCCAAGCATTCGACAACATGGTCAAGGCGTGCGAGGACCAGCCGGCATGCAAAGAGCGCTATCCCGACCTGGGGGCAACATTCATCCGGCTGGTCAATGAGCTCGAGGCGAAGCCCATCACCACGACGGTCAACGTTGAGGGTGTAGGAGAGACGAAGGTTGTCGTCGACGGCGGAATGCTGCTGAACTGGTTTGTCCCCGTGGCTACCCATCTACCGAAAGAGTTCCCATCAACGGTCGATGAGCTCGCAAACGGGAATGCGCAGCCCATTGCGTCGCGTTGGGCCGAGGTTTGGGGGCATCCGGAGAGGGGCGTCCTCCATTGGGGTCTCACCCTGAGCATTTGGTGCCGTGAATGGATCCCGTTCGAGACCGTCGAGCAGTCAATGCAACAGGCGGAAAAGGAATTCCCTGAACTGCCGGAGTCCGTTCGGGCTCAAGCGCCGCAGCTGCCGTTCCTGCGCGACGCCTGCGAAGTGTGGGACGTGCCKAAGGCCCCTGACTCGATCCGAGACATCACCATCAGTGACATCCCTTCGCTTGTGCTGTCGGGAACCTACGACGGGCAGACCGGAGCGGTGTGGGGCGACTACATCGCGAAGGATCTCTCGCAATCCATAGTCGCGGTAGTGCCCGGAGCTGCACACGGTGTGTATGCAGAGCCACCGTGCGGAGCCGAGATAATCGCGTCATTCTTCGACAATCCGGAAAAGCCGGACACATCCTGCACGGACACGACGCAACTGCCGGCATACGACATTCTCCCGCCACGCCGATGACGACCGAGGTGTTCGCCGTCGGTGGCCCTGAGTTGTCGCGCCGGGCGGTGCTTGGCGGGGCGGTCGCCGGATTGGCGGTGCTCGTACTGCCGGCATGTTCGTCGAAGGAGTCGACCACCACAGCTACGAGTGTCCCGGCGAACGCGAAGGAAGCGTTCAACGAGCTCGACGCCAAGATCGACAAGGCGATGAAGGACTACGCGATCCCCGGGGTTGCGGTTGGCGTCATTGCCGACGGTGAGGAGTACATCAAGGGGTATGGGGTCACCAATGTCGACCACCCGACACCGGTGGACGGCGACACCCTGTTCCGGATCGGCTCCACGACGAAGACGTTCACCGGAACGACCGTGATGCGCCTCGTCGACGAGGGCAARRTCGATCTGGAGGCRCCGATACGCCAGTATCTGCCCGATTTCGCGGTCGCCGATCCAGAMGCCAGCGCCACGGCGACGGTGCGACAACTGCTCAACCACACGTCGGGTTGGCTCGGTGACGATCTCCAGGACTTCGGTCGAGGCGACGACGCGATAACCAAGTTTGTGGCGTCGATGACCCGGCTCCCACAGAAGACCTCGCCGGGCACGGTCTTCGCCTACAACAATGCGGGGCTGGTCGTGGCGGGGCGGATTGTCGAGGTCGTGACCGGATCGGTCTACGAGGACGCCGTCCAGAAGATGCTGCTGGACCCGCTCGAGTTAAGTCACACCCGCTTCTTCTCGGACCAGATAGTCGGCCGGAATATCGCCGCCTCCCACAACGTCGACGACGGAAAAGCCGTTGTGGATCCGGGTTTCTGGTTCTTCTCGCGCAGTTGCAACCCGACCGGATCGTTGATTTCCAGCGTGCGGGATCAGGTGCGCTACGCGCGCTTCCACCTCGGCGACGGCACTACACCCAAGGGAGATCGGTTGATGAGCAAAGACTCGCTCATCGCCATGCGTTCCAATCCAGGCGTCGGCGGCACGCTTCAGGTCGAACTCACCGGCRTGGGAGTGWCATGGATGCTGCGGCCGTCCGCGGAGAACGAGACGATCGTCCAACATGGCGGGACCTGGGCGGGTCAACGATCCGGGTTCTTCATGGTGCCCRGCCGTAACTTCGCCATGACCGTGCTCACCAATTCCGAGGGTGGAGSGAAACTGCTCAACGAACTGTTCGCCGAGGACTGGTCGCTTCGCCGCTTCGCCGGAATCASTAACCTGCCCGCRACGCCCCAGAAGTTGAGCACGGCCGAGTTGGCGCCCTACGAGGGGGYGTATGCCACTGACGACATCGATCAATCGGGCACCCTGGGGACCGTCGTGATCMACTTCCGCGGCAAAGAYGGCCAGCTCGTCGGCAACATGAGCGACGCCCCGGATGGYACCTACCTKCCGGATGAGCAGACAGTCCCGAATCTCGGTCTTGCGCTTTACAAGACCGACTATGGGCTYGACCTTGGCCCCGACCTCGAACCCACCGGCACCCGATCCAACTTCGTTCGGGGGTCCGATGGGAATGTCGCCTGGTTCAGCAACCAATAGCCACCCCGGGAACGCCGGTGGCGCAATGCGAAATTTGAATCAGTGCCGGCCCGAAGCCCACGCCGATCCGAGGGTGGGTACTCAGCGCCTGGTCTCGTACCTGGTCAGGACCACGCCGTCAGGGAACGTCCCGGTCTCCACCAGGGTCAGGTTCACCCAGTTGTCCAGGGCCGCAAAGAACGGCGTGCCGCCACCTACCAGGACCGGGTGGGTGACGATCGCGTACTCGTCGATCAGCCCATCACGCATGGCCACTGCAGCGAGTGTGGCGCCGCCGATATCCATGGGGCCGCCGTCCTCGGCCTTGAGCCGGGCAATCTCGGTGACCGCGTCGCCGGTGACCAGGCGGGTGTTCCAGTCGACCGTGCTGGTCGTCGAGGAGAACACCACCTTCGGCATGTCCCGCCAGCGGCGGGCGAACTCGATCTCCGCCGGTGTGGCACCCGGCTGCTGGTCGGCGGTCGGCCAGTGGGAGCTCATCGTCTCCCACAGTTTGCGCCCGTACAGCGCTGTGCCTGTCGCCCTCACCCGGTCGGACCACCACTGGAACAGCTCGTCGCTCGGCACACTCCAGCCGAGGTCGTCGCCGGGTGCGGCGATGTAGCCGTCCACGCTCACGTTCATGGCGAAGGTCAGTTTCCGCATGGTGTCAGCCTCCCGTGGGTCGGTACTCGGTGTACAGACCAGCACGGCGCGAAGCAATCATCGGTCAGGCCACACCGAGGGCAGTTCCACCACGCCAAGCGGATGTGCGTACGGAGTCCGGCGGCAGTTCCTGCGCGAACATCCCGGCCACGTGCTGGACAGCTGGCCGCGGCCAGCCGATTGATTTCCTACAAGAACGACAGCTCACGACACGCTAAATTTGGGGCACCCCAAAGCAGAGGAGCGCCCCATGGGCAAGGTGGTCATGTACAGCTCGGTGTCGGTGGACGGCTTCATCGCGGACGAGAATGACCAGCCCGGACCGCTGTTCGACTGGTTGTCCAGCGGTGACGTCCCGTTGGACGAGAGCGGCGAGGTGAAGGTGTCACAGACGTCCTACGACTACACCCGGCCGTACTGGGACCAGATCGGGGCGACACTCGTCGGCCGCCACGTCTTCGACATGACCGACGGCTGGGACGGAAAGCCTCCGAGCGGGATCGACCACGTGGTCGTCGTGACGCACCGGCCGGAGCCCGAGGGCTGGGACCCCGAGACACCGTTTCACTTCGTCGACGGCGTCGAGGCAGCCGTGGCCAAGGCGCAGGAGCTTGCGGGTGACCGCATCGTCGAGGTCGCCGCTGGCGACGTCGGTGGCCAGGTGCTTGCCGCGGGCCTGGTCGACGAGGTGCGCATGGACGTCGTACCCGTCGTGTTCGGGTCCGGCAAGCGCTACTTCGGGTCGGTCCACGCGCAGCACCTGTTGGAGGATCCTGATGTGGTGATTCAGGGCAACCGGGTCCTTCACCTGCGCTATCGGGTGCGCCGTTGACCGATCGGAGCGGGTACGCGGATTTGTACGGGGTTGGTGCTGTAAAAAAGCATTTACGCAACGTCTCGCTTAAAAAGGCTGGTGAGCATACTTTTTTCTCTGCAGAGGGCCGATATTCGGCGCCGAGCGATTCGTAGATGGCGGTGTAGACGTGTACCGGGTATGACAGCCACCAGGCGAACAGGCTGGTACACACCAGACCCGCGCCGAGTCCGAGGGCCGTTCCGATCAGTATCAGTGTTTCCGATCAGTATCAGTGTCCACACAAGATCAACTTCGCGATCACCGACTGTGCTGTTACCGAGGCCGCCCGGCGCCGGCCCGTCACGGGCATTTCCGTCCCCACCTGCACGAAATCCACGGCCGCGGCACTATATAGGCCCTCTACGTGACCACCGGGCACATGGAATCGGTGAACCCCATCCCGTTTCTCGCCGCCGGCCTGATCGTCAGCGCGGTCCTCGGCGCGATCTCCGGCTTCCTCGCCGCGCACCGCGGCTGACACACCACGGCGCCTGATGCGCTGACCCGCGCCGGAGTCGCACCGACCGAACCCGGCAACGAGCAGCTTTCTGGACAGGTACCCGAGCACCCAGCTCCTCGCCGGCCACCCGAACGTTGTCAACATTCTGCAGGTCGGGGTCACCGCCCATGATCGGCCGGATATCGTGAGGCCCTTTTGCGCCCAAGGCTCACTCGATGCGCGGATCGTCCGGCACGGCCCACTTGCGCTGGAGGGGTGCTGCGGATCGCAGTCAAGATCGCGGGCGCAGGAGCTGCCGCACATCGTCTCGGTATTGTGCTGGCTGATTTGTTGGGGGTACTGGTTACGAGAGCAGTGGTGCCAGCTGAGCAGCTTGTTGTTGCAGTGCGTCTAGGTGGCGAAATATCAGGTGGAAATGGTCGATGTGTCCCGACAGAGCCAGGCCGGCGACGAGGGTGCCGGTGGTGGATCGGATTGGCACCGAGAGGCAGGCGGAGTTGTTGCGTAGCTCGCCCACCTGAGTGGCATAGCCCTGGTCGCGGACGAGGTTGAGGTGCCGGCGCAGTTCGCTGCGTACGTGGATGGTCCGGGCGGTGAGCTGTTGGGGGCCTCTGGGCTGGAAGGTCGAGTCGAGCACGTCGTGCTCGGCAAGGATTAGTTTGCCGACGGCGCTGGCGTGGAGGTGCTGGTTGAGGTAGTTCTCCTCGGACCGGTACTGGCATTCTGGATCCGGGTCGACTTGGCGTACCGCTGTGGCGGTGTAGGAGTAGAGGTGGACACCGAAGGGGGTCTCCTTACGCAGCTCGGTGAGGAGGTCGCGGGCCGCGGTGAACAGGGTTGGCCTGACGGCGGTGTTGGCGAGCGCGGCGACCTTGTGGCCAAGTGCGAAGCCTGGACGGTCAGGTCGCCGAAGGACGAATCCGTCGTCGATGAGAAGCGTCAGTAGTCTGTATACGGTCGCGGGGGGTATGGCCAGTGTGACTGCGATGTCCCTGGCCGTTACTCCTTCGCCCGCGCGGGCCACTTCCGTGAGAATCCTCAATGCGTTCTGGATCGCCCGTGGTTGTCGTCCTGAGATAACAGGGGCGGAGCCTGCGGTCTGAACATTCACGCTTTATCCGGATACGAGTGGTTGCTGCGGCCTTCTGCGCGCCAGCGGTTTGTGGGCCCGACCCCGGGTTTGTCGCCTGATTGGCGTCGTCCTCGGGGGCGGGCAGCGCAACCATTGACGGTCATTGTTCGGGAGTTTTCCTCGCCGTCTACCGCAGCAATGCTTGGTTCGCGGCGAGGAATCCCGATCATCAGTCCCGCAAAGTGTTTGTGATGGATCGGAGGAAGGCGACCGTCTCACTCTCACGATTGGTGGATTCGCTATCGGTGGTTCCGTACGCGCGGTTCGCTGACAGCTTGACGATGACGGCATTCGTTGACGGGTCGACATACACGAACTGGTTGTACACACCGATGGCGCTGAACTCGCCACGGTTGCCGGCAGGAATCCACCATTGGTAGCCGTAGCCGAGATCGAACCGGTGCGTGCCGACGATCGGTTGTCCTGGCTGGAACTGCGCGCCGCTCGGGACGACGGAGTCCCGTACCCACTGTTCCGGAACGATCTGCTTGCCCTGCCACCGCCCCCCGTTGCGGTAGAGCTCGCCGATCTTGGCGAAGTCCCGGGCGGTCATGTTCAGGCACGCGAATACGGCCTCCATCCCGGCCGAGTCGGTCAGCCAGTGCCCGGGTGAGGTCATTCCGAGGGGCTCATACAGCTTTTCCTGCATGTAGTCGGTGATCGAGCGCTTGGTCGACTTCACCAGCAGCGCGCCCAGTACCTGGGTGTCGCCGGAGTTGTAGCGGCAGAGCGTTCCCGGCGTCTCCTGGTGCACTGCACTGGCGACGAACTCGTCGAGGGAACCGCCGACATCCATGGCTGCGGCGAGGCGGAAGACGTCGGCTTCGCTGTCGTTGTAATCCTCGTTCCAGCGTGCCCCCGACGACATTAGCAAAACCTGCTTGATCGGGACGCCGTCGTAGGCGGATCCCGGGTTGACCGGGACATAGTCGCTGATCGGGTCGTCGATGCTCTTGATGTGGCCTTCCTCGACGGCGATACCAACAAGTGTCGAGATGAAGCTCTTCGCTACTGACATCGAGATCCACGGTACGTCGGGGCCACCGGTGAGTGCGTACCGCTCGTGACGAATGGCTCCGTCGACGAGCACCAGCAGGGCCGCGGTGTCGGTCTCGACGAAGAAGTCTTCGAACGACTTGGTGGCGCCGCCGAACTCGTACTTCTCCGGTAGGGCGATGGTGTCGGATGTCGGCCATACGTACGGGTCAGAGGACGGGGCCAACGTTGTCGACGGGAGCAGGGTGGCCATCTGACAGAAATTCTCGTGCTGGGCGATGCCGGTGAAGAAGCCCAACCCGGCGAAGGAGGTGGTCGGTTTGTCGGTCATGGTCGTCCTTTGGGTGCGGAGGGTGGTGGGCTGTGCAGGTCTTGGTGTTGTAGTGCCGAATCATTCCTGCGGCGTGTATCGAATTATGCTTATTTGCATTGTGTTTCGAGGTTTTGGGGCGCACGCTGCCTCGGGGCTGTGGCGACCCCTCTGCGCGTAGGGGCGGCGTGACCACCCGGCGGAGATGCCGGCGGGTGGTGCAGGTCGGTCAGGTCCTGTTCATCGGCGGTACACTGAAATTTATCAGTACCGACTGGTTATCACAACCATTTGGTACTGCTAAATTTGGTTCGAAGACAGGGTTAGGATTTGGCGATGAACGCAGAGCGCGTGGACGGTCGTACCGTCCGTTATCAGCATCGGCGACCGGAGTTGTTGGCGGCGGCAACCGAGTACGTTCTCGACCATGGCATCGGGGACGTGTCCCTGCGTCCAATCGCGCAAGAACTCGGGGTCACGCACGCGACGTTGCTCCGGCACTTCTCGTCCAAGGACGAGCTGCTCCTCGAGGTGCTGGGAAAGATCCATGCCGAGTTCCGGGATCGACAGAGGTCGGATGAGGGACTGCGCTCTGCGGAGTCGGCATCCGGGTTCCTTCGGGCGGCGTGGCGTTGGCTGTGTGAGCCTCAGGAGCAACGGCAGTTCGTTTTGCTGTTCGAGTTGGTCGGGCGCACGGGCCGTCAACCCGATCGCGGGGGCCGCCTGGTGCAGTCGATCATCAATGACTGGCTCGTACCGATCGAGGAGCGGTTGGTGCAGGATGGATGGCTTCCTGACGAAGCCGCGGTCATGGCGACCCTCCTGCTGGCGCAGGTGCGTGGTTTGCAGCTGGATCTCATCATGACCAGGGACCGTGATCGGATCGATCGGGCCTTCGAGGCCGCCATTGAGCTGGTAGCTCGTCCAAGAGTTCGGTAATCGAGGACCTCCATGTACGTCGTTTCCCTTGTTCGACGTGGGGCGCCGTATCGGTTAGGTCCCCGACTCCGATGGGCGAGATCGACTCTGGCCTGTCATATCCGAGCTGGAGTCGATCTCGACCGATCGGACTTCAGACCGGCTGTAGCAGTTGACCTTTCGCGACTGTGTACTCGCGGCTGAGGCGTTCGACGATCTGTGCCGCGGGGACGACGGCGCCGATGCCCTGCCCGGCGCCCCAGATGTCGCGCCAGGGCTTGGCTTAGGACTTCGCGGCGGTGTCGGCGTCCTCGCCGCCGCCGAAGTCCATGGCGGACGGGTCGGAGACGGCGAGGTTGTTCGGGTCGAGTCCGGCGGCTTCGATGCTGCCGCGCAGGTAGTTGCCGTGGCACGCCGGTGAACAGGTTGGACGTGCCAGCCGAGGTCGGCGATCCGGGCGGCGAGGGGAGCGATCATGTCGATGGTGGTGACGGTGTCGGCGGGGTTCCAGACGGAAAAGCGCAGTCCGCGTACTCCGCCGGCGTCGAGTCGGCTGCCCCGTGCCCGGTCGCCGCTGCGGGCGATGGCGTGCAGGAGTGCGGTGTTGTCGGTGCCGAAATACTTGGCCTGGACGAACACGGTTCGGTCGAGGCCGAGGCTCTTCCGCATCGTCCGGTAGTGGTCGAGGTCGGCGGCGGGGGAGAGACGATGAATGTGCTGCTTCTGCTGGGTTTGCTGATCACCGCGTTCGCTGCCGTGCTGGCGATGCACACCGACGAGCAGTCCCGCTCTCGGCACTGACCGGCGCGGCACCGGTGGTGTCGGTGACCGTGGGTAGATTCCCGGTGTGACGATCGAGGTAACCGCCAGCACGCCGGCAGGGTTGAGTCCGGCCGACGGTGGGTGGGGTGCGGTTCCGGAGCTGTCGGAGCAGGTTGTGGCGCAGATCGCTGGGGCGCTCGAGGCGTCGCAATCGGCGGGAACCCGCCGCGTCTATGCCTCGGACTGGCGCCGCTTCCGCAGTTGGTGCCACACCTATGGCCACGCGGCGTTGTCGGCGCACCCGGCGACGGTGGCCGCGTATCTGGTCGACGCCGCCGATACCCTCACCGAGGTGGGGGAGAAGGCCTACTCCCCGTCGACGTTGAACCGGTGGGTGTCGGTGATCGGGCACTACCACCGGACCGCGAACCTGCGGAACCCTTGCACCGAGGCCTTGGTGGTCTCAACGCTGTCGGGGATTCGCCGCACCTACGCCACCAACGGTGACCGACCCCGCAGTCCCCGGGCCCCGTTGCTGGTCGACGACGTCGTCACCATCGTCGGATCCGCCCGGCGGGCTGTTACCGGCTGGGCGGCCGAGGTGCACGAACGCCGTGACACTGCTCTGTTGTTGATGGGTTTCGCCGGCGCGTTCCGGCGCAGCGAACTGGTCGCCCTCACCTGTGGGGACGTGACCGTGCACAGGCTGGACGGGGTGCACGTGCGGTTGCGGCGGTCGAAGACCGACCAGGACGGCACCGGCACGGTGCGGGCGTTGCCGTTCACCACCCACCATTACAGTTGCCCACCGTGTGCGTATGTGCGGTGGGCGCAGGTCGTCGCCGCATACGATCTCGCCAGTCGACCCGGGGTGATCCGGTTGCTGCGCACCGCACCACCGTTCGAGGGCCATGTCTGCCGAACAGGGTTGCCGCGCATGCGGGCCCGGGCACCGTTGTTCCGGGCGATCGCCAAGAACGGCAACCTCTCCGACACCGCGTTGTCGGGGGCGTCGGTGCACGCGGCGATCCGCCGCCGCGCCGCCGCGGCCGGCTACGACGACAACGTCGTCGCTCAACTCGGTGCGCACTCGCTGCGGGCCGGGTTCGTCACCCAGGCGTTCCGCAACGGCGCCGACGCGCACGCGATCATGCGGCAGAGCGGACACACCAACCCCGCGACTGTGGAGCTCTACGCCCGCGAACACGCACCCCTCGTCGGGAACGCCGTCACCGACATCGGACTCTGACCGTGTACGTCGACTCCGGCACCATCACCTCATCGGTGGGTAACAGTGCGGATCTGGTGGTGTCGTGCCGTTACCGGCACGACTGGGCCTTGTTCGTCGACTGGTGCGAGGCCTGCGATTACCGCGTTCTGCCCGCGATTCCGTCGGTGCTGGCGGAGTTCCTCGCCGACCATCCGGCTGCCGATGGGACGCAGCGCCGCCGGGTCACTGCGATCAACGCCGTCCACACGAGCGCCGGCTTTGCGGCGCCGGGCCGCACGGAAACGATCCGACAGCTACTCAGCAACGCGCGCGCCGACCGGCTGGCTCGGGTCGGGGAGCGGGTGGCGCAGGTGGTGCCACGGATTCCGCTGACCGGGTGGCCGGGCGGGTTGTTCGGCCGCCGCGACGCTCTCCTCCTCACTCTGGCCGCCGCTGGTCTGGGGTTCGAGCAGATCGCCCGGCTGCGCCGCACTGATGTCACCACTGAACACGATGAGCTGGTGGTGCGAGTGGGGGAGGGCTGGGCCCGCATTGCTTCCAGCGAAGCGAATCCGGCAGCCGTGTATAGGAATTGGATTGAGGTGCTCGGGTTCTTGGACCGGTATCCGAGCACCCAGCTTCTCGCCGGCCGCCTCGACAAAGGTGCGAGCCTATCGGCGTTCGCGGACAGCGCGCGCTGCGACGAGCAACCACTTTTCACATCCATCGACCGGTGGGGGCATACCCCCTTCGATCCGACTCCGCTGACCGGGCATTCCATCGCCGTCCTGGTCCGGGCGCACCTGGCCGGGCAGGCACCGGTACACAAGCGGCCTCCGACCAAGCAGCCCCCGACACAGTCAAGCGAAGACGCACCGGTCCCGGTCGTGGTGGACATCGAGCTGGATCAGGGCTACTACGACCGCGGCATCGCCGCCCGCCGAGAAGCCCACACCCACCTCGAGGACGTCACCGACCTTCTCGACGGCATCGAAGAAGAAGCCGACAAGCTCCTCGCCGACCTGCTCACAATTCTTGACCACGCAGGCGACACCCAACGCTCGGGGACGGCGCGGGAGTCGGGCGACCCGAAGACGACGAGATGATTGTCCGCTCTCACCGTGTGAACGCGACTTCGACGTGAGCAGCTCTGCAGTTCGGCTAGGGCAGCTACACAACCCGTCTATCCTGAAAAGGCATGTCAGAGGTGGTGCCTAACCTATGACGGACGCTGACCCATCGGCGACCCAACGCGACGTCGATGTCGCGATCGAACTGTCCGCGGCTGGTTTCGAGGATGCCGCGGAGATCGGTCGTGGGGGTTTCGGGGTGGTGTACCGATGCGAGCAGGAGGATCTCGAGCGGACCGTGGCGGTCAAGGTTCTCACTTCGAACCTCGACCCAGAAAATCTTGCGCGGTTCATTCGCGAACAACGCGCCATGGGGAGAATGTCCGGGCATCCGAATATCGTCGATATCTATCAGGTCGGCGTCACCAGGACCAAGCGACCGTTCCTGGTGATGCCGTATCACTCGCGTGGATCCTTGGATGCGCGGATTCGCAGGGACGGCCCGCTCGAGTGGCCGGAGGTGGTGCGACTCGGAGTCAAGATCGCCGGCGCCCTCGAGACGGCGCACCTCGGCGCCGCCCTTCATCGTGACGTCAAACCTGCGAACATCTTGCTCACCGACTATGGAGAGCCCCAGCTGACCGACTTCGGTATCGCCCGAATCTCGGGTGGTTTCGAGACCTCGACCGGCTCGATCACCGGTTCCCCGGCGTTTACCGCACCAGAGGTCCTCGAGGGGCGGCCTCCGGCTCCCGAATCGGACGTCTACAGTCTCGGTGCCACCTTGTTCTGCGCACTCACCGGCCACGCGGCCCACGAACGGCGCAGCGGCGAGCAGATCGTCGCCCAATTCCTCCGCATAACCAGCCACCCGGTCCCGGACCTGCGAGAAGGCGGTTTCCCCCACGATCTGGCGACCGTCATCGAACACGCCATGGCACGCGCCGTTGAGAACAGGCCATCCAGTGCGGCCGAACTCGGAGACGAATTGCGTGCTGTGCAACAGCGTCATGGCCTGCCCGTCGACCAGGACTTGATCGCGCACGACATCAACTACTTCCTCAACCGGTTCCGCGACCACCTGGCCCTGATCCGGCCGCATGATCCGATTCCCGACATCGACGGTCGGCCGTGGCGGTTCACCACCCGTCAGTTTCGCCGCACCGTCGCCTGGCACATCGCCCGGCAACCGTTCGGTGTCGTCGCCGGAAAAATCCAGTACAAATATGTTCGCGTCGCCATCTTCGAGGGCTACGCCGGCACCTCGGCCTCCGGCTTTCGCTCCGAGGTAGAGGACGAACGCGCGCTCGCCCAACTCGACTCCTTCCTCGACCAGTACGAAGACTTCATCGCCGGTGTCCGCACCCCACCACGGCTGGCCGAGCAATTCGGCCAGATCCGGGCCGAACTCGGCGACCTCCCCGGCCGGGTGGTCGACCGCGCCCGTGTCCGTGCAATGCTCGCCAACACCGCCCGCACCTACTTCCCGGGCATACTCAACGACTGCTATTTCGACCCCGCCACAGCGCTCTGTCTCCCGCAACCCTCGGCAGCCACGGAGCCGGTAACCAACCACTGCCGACCCGAACTGTGCCGCAATTCCTGCGTCACCACCGCCCATGCCCCCGCCATCCGCACCGTCATCGCCGACGCCACCGAACTGATGGCAGTTCAACGACTCTCCGCACCCCAGCGGGACGCCCTGAAGAAGGAAATCTCCACGATGACCTGCCTCCTCGCACCGATCGACGGGGAGAGCCCAGCGTGACGGGCGTCAGCACGGCGACCGAGCAGGCGTTGGAGACCGCTCTCGATCGGCTGCTGTCGGGGCAACCGCTACGGACCGACGGGGCCTTGACCGTCGCGGGCCTCGCCCGCGAGGCGGGTGTTTCCCGGGCCACGGCCAACCGCGCCGGCCGTACCATCGAACGCTTGCGCGCCGCAACTACGACAAGCCAGACCCACAGCGGCACGAACCCCGAGTCTCTGCGACAACGGATCCGCACGCTGGAAACGGAACTCGCGGCCCGAACACGCCGCGAAAGCAGAGAAGTCGGCGCACTTCGCCAACGGGCACATATCCTCGCCCAACACGTCCAAGCTCTCACCTTGGACAACGAAGCCCTGCGTAAGACACTGGCCGACCACGACCTCCTGCACCAACTCCCACCCCACGCGGCCCCCGTGGATTGACCTCCACGGATCTCGCTCAGGATGCCGCTTTCGGGGGTTGAGAGATGTTGTGCTTGTGAATAAGGCGCATCGCCCCGGTGCGATCACGCGTATCGAGGGCGTCGACGAGATCGACGTCGACTTGGTGGAGCTCAGCGAGATACTCCGCCAGTGGTTTCCGGCCGACCGGATGATCGGGCGCGGTAGGCGACTCGACCACCTCCAGCAGACTGAGGTAGATCGACTTCAGGATCGCGTTGGGGCTCACCCGGGCGATCGCGGCGTGCAGTTCCCCGTGCGCTCGGACGAAGGCGGTTGCGTCGCCGTCGTCGGCGGACTGCCGCATGACGCCAAGGGCAGTGCGCATGCGGGCGATATCGACGGCGGAACTGTGATCGAGTGCGTACTCGATCACAAGGGGGTCGAGAGCGTCCCTTACGCGGACGACGTCGGCGAAATTTCCTTCCGCCGCACCGCGGGAGAGGATGGAGTCTCCAAGACGAGCAATGGGGGTTCGTGCGGCTGCGAACAGCCCCCCGCCGGGACCTGACCGGACGGTAATGACCCCACGGGACTGCAGGATGCGGAGGGCCTCGTTGAAAGTACTCTTGGCCACGCCACACTGCTCCTGAAGTTCCTTCTTCGTACCCAGCCGCGCCCCCTGAGGTGCCCGTTCCGCGAGTTGACCGATCGCCAGCGCAGCCTGCTCGGGACGGCTCAGCGCCGCATCCTTCAGCATGCGCTGCGCAAGATCGGTCATCGTGCCTCCGCTTATCGTGTGGTCCCATCTTGCCGCACTAATCATGCTCAATAGCGATCGATACGACTCGGATCGTGACGGTGAGGTCGGGTTACACGATCGTGCACATAGTGACGATGCTCAATACTCAAAACCGGAGGAACGGCCGACAACATGCAGGAGGCAACTCTCGATGTCGCGACGTCGATGCTCGTTGGGACCGATGCCACCCAGCCGGGCGATAAACTCCCGGCCGTGTCGTAGGTGTCGGGAACATCGACAAATGGGCGGTCACGGTCGAATCGCGTAAGCGAGTGCCACCGCCACCCACTATGGATGGAGGATCGCCGATCGTCTCGGCCGCCAGCGCGCGTACATGTGCAGAGCCAATGACCGATAGCGGCAGAAGAAAGCACGGTATGAGGGTCCGTACGCTCTGCGTGCAACACGGTTAGGGACGCTGACTCTTCCCCTGCTCGACTACCCAAGCAGCAATCTGGGCGCGGGAGGTGAAGCCTAGCTTGGCAAGAACGTGTTCGACATGCCCCTGCGCTGTGCGTTGTGCGATCACAAGCTCGCCAGCGATCGCTTTGTTGGTGAGACCCTGAGCTATGAGACCGGCAACCTCGCGTTCTCGTTTCGTCAGGCTGATCCGGTTGCGAGGTGAGTCAGTGGGCGCATGCACGTGTTCGTCGATGGCATAGGTGACGGCGTCCGCGCATATTGCACGTGCTCCTCGGCGGAAGGATGCTGCGAAGGCTCGGTCGCCGAGGGCGGAGCGGCTCTGTCGTTCGCACTGCTTGTGAAAAACGACCATTCCTGGAAGGTGGACGCTGGGGCTACCGACCGCATTCCATCGTGAGTGGGCAGCACCCATCAATACGGCTGCGCGCTGCGCCCGGCGTTCGCCGGCGGCGATCCAGGCCAACCCTTCTAGGCACCAAGCGGACGCAAGTGGGTCATCGACGACACGAAGAATTCGCAGGCTCTGTTTGAGGAGATCCGCCCCTCGAGCCGTATCCCCCGACCGCCACCAGGCCAAACCGAGAGCCCACAGGGCGTAGATCCGGTAGACCTGCTCTTGGCGGGGTTCGGTAACAGCCAGTATTTCTGCGTGGCAGGCAGCGGCGCGGGTGAAGTCTCCGAGCAGGCAACGTGCGAGCCCTAGTCCTTGCAACGCACCAATTCTGAAGAGGAGACCATTTTGATCCGCGTGGAATGCTGCGAGAGCGTTCTCGAAGGCCTCGACTGCTTGACGGTGATCACTCTGGTGAAGAGCCAACTGCCCGGCGGTGTACGCGACAAACCCGCAGATGTCGGTATCACCGGTGTCCTCGGCAATACCGCGGAGTGAGTCGAGCAGCGATGCGGCCTTCGGCAGGTTCCCTTGCCTGTCAGCGAGGACACTGTCCGCGCAGAGGGCTTTCGCCAGATCTACGGTGGGCTTTCCGTCGTGCAGGTTCAGCGATTGGTCCAGCCATCGTTGCCCCTCGGTGAGGAGCCCACGGCAGAACCAGAATGGGTACAAGGCGGCACTGATCTCGAGTGCCGCGGCTTCCTCACCCGGGACAGCGAGACAGAAGCCGATCGCGTCGCGTAGGTTGGGCAGTTCCCGAGTCAGCCGTGCAATCCACTCCACTTGCTGAGGGCCAATCCATTCGGCCTCCGCACGCAGCACCAGTTGCCGGTACCAATCCCTATGTTTGCGCTGAAGGGGCTCGTGGTCGGCGGCCTTCTGCAGCTTCTCCCGCCCGTAGTCCCGAAGTGTGTCGAGCAGCCGATAACGCACACTGCGACCGACTTCCTCCCGAATCAGTATCGACTTGTCGATCAGCGAAGCAACGACGTCCAACGTGGTCTCTGGAGCCGTTTCGCTGGCGCAAATACTTTCTGCCGCATCCAGTTCGAAACTACCGGCGAATACTGAGAGTCGGCCCCACATGTCGCGTTCTGCTACCGAGCACAGGGCGTAGCTCCAGTCGATGCACAACCGCAGCGTCTGCTGTCGTGTGGGAGCCCTACGGGTTCCTGCTGTCAGTATCTGGTAGCGGTCGGAGAGTCGTTGGAGGATCTGTTCAGCAGACATCACACGCAGTCGTGCCGCCGCCAGTTCGATCGGTAATGGAAGGCCGTCCAACCGCTGACAGATCTGCGTAATTGCAACCCGGTTCTGCTCGGTGAGGCCGAATTCGGGCACTTCGGCGACTGCTCGCTCCGCGAACAGCGTTATGGCGTCGTATCCGGGGAGCCCTTGAAGGGACGGARCGTGGCCGGTTCCGGGAACTGCCAGCGGTGGAATCCGCAATACGACCTCACCGCCGATCCCGAGTGGTTCACGACTCGTTGCAAGGATCCGAAGTTCGGCGCAATTTCGCAGAAGAGTCTCCGCGAACTCTGCAGCCGCATCGACTAGGTGTTCACAGTTATCGAGAACCAGCAGAAACCGCTGATCCGCGAGATGCTTTATGAGAAGTGGGAGGGCGGCGGTCGGTGATTGCTCATACAGTCCCAGGTCCGTCACCACCGCGTCTGCGATCATTGCTGAGTTCTGCAGCTCGCCCAGTTCGATCAGCCAGAGTCCGTCGAACGCCCGCCGCGCATCCGCAGCAACTCGCAGAGCCGTCCGTGTCTTACCGACCCCACCGATCCCGGTGAGGGTCACCAACCGCGACTTCGCCAGCTGTTGTTTGGCATAGGCAATTTCGCGGCGGCGTCCTACGAAACTCGTGAGTTCGAAGGGTAAGTTTCCAGTCTTGCAACGAACGGCGGGCGGCATCACATGCTCACTCTCAAACAATCCCCCGTCGAATTTCGGCACCCCGGGACTGCCGCACTCAGCCGATCATCACCACCTTCCCGTGTCGGCTTCGTTGCCAGCGACACGCTGAGACCGGACCGCGTCCAGCCTGGTTTATCTTGCTGCCTGGACATTCGGCGCTATCGGTCCGAATACACCATGCCGGTTGTCTTCGTCGGTCGTGTCAGTCAGGTCAGAGTTCGAACTGTGCCGCGGAGCGAGTGACGAGGTACGGACGCGCGAACTCGGTGATGATCGCTTGATGCTGCGGATGGCTCGTATAGGCCTCGAGCGCGGTCATCGAGTCGAAGGTGGCGGCAATGGCGAAGTCCGCGTTCGACTCGTGTAGCCCGAGATCGATGCCGCAGGTGTAGGACAGGATCCCTGGGCGGCCGTCGACGAACTCGGTGAGGCGTTGTTCGAGTTGCGGCATCACCTCTTCGGGGAGGTCGGCGGTGAAGCTCAGCGTGACGATGTGGCAGATCGGCATCTGCGGTCCTTTCTATTTCACGGTCGAGAGGCCGGCGCGTTCGATGAGCATCGGTGCGACGTCCGGTCCTGCGGTGAGGGTGCCCTGTTCGACGGCTTCCGCGATGTCGACCACGGCGCTGTTGACGGGTGCTGTGCCACCGAGTCGGAGTTGTTCACGTACGACGTGACCGTTGATCTCGTGGACCTCGCTGCAGCGGCCCTTGAGCCAGTCCTGGAGGACGGTGGTCTTCTGGCCCGGGATCGAGTACACGTCGTGCACCACGTCGAGCAATGCTGCGGCGAACCGGTCGGGCTCGGTGAGATCGGCTTTGGTCATCCCGATGATCGGCCGCAACGTGTGCCCGAGTTGCAGGGCTGTTCGCACTGCTTCGTTTCCGGCTTCGATCATGAGGTCGTGCATGCCCGGGACCTGCACAGCTTCCATGACGGTCATGTTCAGGACTGCGGAGGTGACCAGTTCGGTGCTGTTGGCGACCAGCTTCATCCATTTGGAGGAGCGGATGTCGTCGGATACTTCGACGCGCCCGGCGTGGGCCAAGATCGCGGCGATGTCGGCGGCGCGTGCGTGGGCGCGTTCTTCGATGCCCCCGACCGCGAACCAGGACTGTTCGCGGGGGGTGTCCCGGTTGACGATGCCGGGCTCGAACATGTTCGAGGCAATTTCGATGACGCTACCGAGGGTGCGGTGGGCGCCGAGGACGTCGGCCATCGGGTCGATGGTCATGCCGTTCTGGATGCCGACGACTATTCCGTCGTCGGCGAGGACGGGTTTGACGAGTTCACTGGCCCAGCGGGTGTCGTAGGCCTTCATCAGGATCAGGACGACGTCGAATTTGTCGCGGAAGGTGGCGACGTCGCAGAGGTTGAACGCCCGGACCGGGGTGAGTTCGGTGCAGTGGGGCATCCGCACTTCGACGCCTCGGGTGCGCATTGCCTCGACGTGTTCGGGCCATTGCTCGATTAGGGTGACGTCGAGTCCGGCTCGGGTGAGGTCGGCGCCGATGGAGGCACCGTTGGCTCCGCTGCCGAGTACGGCGATTTTGGTGTCGACCATTGCTATCTGCCTTTTCTGGTCACGGGGTCATCGAGTGGGTGCCGGCCATCAGTCCGGCGAGGTCGTCCGGGTTGATGAACGACGGCGGCGGCGTTGGTCCCCAGTTGAATAGGCCCTTGGCTCCCTCGAGGATTTCGGGAGTCCATAGCTGGTCCTCGACGATGCAATCCATGTCGGAGAAGTACTCGCTGAAGTTTCCGGCCGGGTCTTTGAGGTACCAGAAGAAGTTGCTGCCGGCGTGGTGCCGGCCGAGTCCCCAGACGTGCCGCTCGGGGTGGTCTTCGAGCATGCGTTGGGCGCCGCGACCGATGTCGTCGATGTCGTCGACCTGCCAGGAAGTGTGGTGCAGATACGTCACCGGCGCTTCGAGGACCAGCAGATTGTGGTGATCGTTCGAACAACGCAGGAACGCGCCTTTGTCCTTGATGAAGTCACTCGCGCGGAACCCGAGTCCTTCGACGAAGAATCGGGTCGAGGCGGCCAGATTGGTCGTGCCGACGACGGCGTGGCCGAGCTTGCGTGGATGGACACGGTCGGTTCGCAAAATGCCCGGGGCCCGGCCCGCGCGATCGATCCGGCCGGGACCGTTGTATACGGTGGCGGGCACGGTGGGCTGCGTTCGGCGTGGCGCCACCCGCAGCGTTGCCGTCACCCCTGTCGTGAGGTCGACCGAGGTCAATGCGTGTGCAGTCCGCTCGAACTCGATGTCGAGCCGGTGCAGGTTGTGTGCCACACGATCGAGGTCGTCCTCGTCGTCGACATCGACTCCGAGTTCGATCAGCCGGCGGGTCGGTGCGCCGGTCACCTGGAGCTGCCGACCTCCGTCAGTGGTGCGGAACCATCCGTCCGAATCGGGGGTGAGGCCGAATTCCTCGTAGTAGCTCCGTGTTTCATTCACGTTGGGCACGCCAATGACCACGGATGCAAGTCGATGCAGTGACATCAGTTCTCCTCGTCGATGCCGACGTACCGTGCGGTGGTGGCGTCGGATTGCTGGTGGTGGAGTGTTATTCGGACACTCCGTGCTTGGCGCACAGTTCGGCGGACCATCCCTCGACAGGGCTCACCTGGAAGCGCTCGAGTAGCGCTGCGCGTGCCTGTGCGTCTCCGGAGGCGGTGACTTCGGCCATGCCGGCGAGGTATTGGTCGAAGTTCCCTGGGCTGGTGATCTCGAGCATTTCGACGTCCACCGCACCGGAGTTCCACACCGCGTGGGGTAATCCTTTGGGGCGGTACACCGTCTCACCGGCGGATGCGGTCCATTCCTCGTCTCCGACGCGGACGCCCAGCTCTCCGCTGAGAACCACGATGACCTGGTCTTCGTTGACGTGGATGTGTGGCCAGAACAGGCTGCCGGCCTTCACGGTCTGCCGGACCACGCAGTACGCGCCGCCGACCATGTCGCCGGTGATCTCGAAGGTGGTTTCCAGCGGGCCGGCCAGCACGGTGGTCCCTCGAACGATGTCGCTCACGTCGAACTCCTCGAAGTCTTGTTTCGTCGTGACAGTTCGCTGCCATTGACTATGTTCGAAGCTTATTGTTATTTTCGAAACATGGCAAGCATTACGTTCGACGGTTCGAGTGCGCCATCCCACCCAGGCGGCGACCGGGTCACCGGCCTCCGTTCCTCGACATCCAGGAGAAATTCATGAAGATCGCCAGCATCGGCGGCCGCCTGTCACTGGTGACCGGACCGAGCACCGCCGTCGACGTCAACAAGGCCAGTGGAGGCGTCTTCGATGCCGACCCGCAGTCGATCTACGAGCGGTGGGACGAGTTCACGACGTGGGCGGCGACCGCGGAGCTGTCCGAGTCGATCGAGTTCGCCCCCGCCGATCTGCAGGCCCCGGTGCCGACACCGCGCCAGATCTTCGCGATTGGCCTCAACTACCGTGACCACGCCGACGAGTCCGGTTTCACCGTCCCGGAAGCGCCCACGGTGTTCACCAAGTTCGTCTCGTCTGTGACAGGGCCGAACACCACCGTGACCCTGCCAGCCGATGGCAACACCGACTGGGAGGTGGAGCTGGTCGCCGTGGTCGGTCGCACCGCCCACGACGTCTCTGAAGCGGAGGCGTGGTCCCATGTCGCAGGCCTGACGGTGGGACAGGACCTGTCTGAGCGCAAGGCTCAGTTCGTCGGCCCGGTGCCCCAGTTCAGCCTGGGCAAGTCCTTTCCCGGGTTCAGTCCAACCGGGCCGTGGGTGGTCACGCTCGACGAGGTCGACGATCCCGCCGACCTCGAACTCGGGTGCACGATCAACGGTGAACAGATGCAGCTCGGTCGCACCCGAGACCTCGTCTTCTCTGTGCCGAGCCTGATCGCGAAGCTCTCGGCGATCGTGACGCTGCTTCCCGGCGACCTGATCTTCACCGGAACACCGGCCGGCGTGGGTGTCGGGCGGGACCCGAAGGTGTTCCTCCAGCCCGGCGACACCTTGGTGAGCTGGGTGGACGGCATCGGCACACTCACGCAAACGATGACACGGGCCTGATTCAGGCGGCGCAGATCAACCCCACATCAATACGAGCACAAGGAGTTTGGCCATGCACGTTTGGTCCATCGATATGGAGTCGGTTCCCGAACACCGCGGGACCGCGACCACCAAATACATGATCCCGAAAGAAGCGCAGGAGTCGGAGACTACCGGCACGTACATGGCCCTGGCCGGGGTTTTCCAGGTGCAGGCCGGCGAGGAACTCAAGGCGCACCAGCACCCGACGCACGAGTACTGGTTCGTCATCCAGGGTAAGGGCGTGATGCAGATCGCCGACGAGGCCCGCGTCATCACGGTCGGCGACCTGATCTACACCCCGCCGAACACCCCGCATCAGGTAATCGCAGATCCATCCGGCGACTTCCGCGCCTTCGTATACGCGCTCGGCTATCCCGGTCAGGGATCGCAGCACATCGACGTCGACCTCACCCCGGTCGCGCTCACCGAGTGATCCGGCGGGCTCGCATCGGCTGACATCCACCGCGAGCCAGCCCAGGACACTGCCCGATGGCCACCATACCGAAGTGGCCATCGGGCACACTTATTCGAAAATGCTAGTAATGTTCGATTGTGATAGGGTGTTGCGATGAGCGAGAAACGTACGCGGCAGCAGGTCGCCTACGACGCTCTGCGCGCGGACGTTCTCTCCGGCCGCCTCGAACCCGGCCAGAAACTCCCGTTCGCAGAGATGTGCGAGAGGTATGGCACCAGCGTCGGCGTGATACGAGAGGCACTGACCCGCTTGGTGGGCGAGGGCCTGGTACAGAGCGTCCCGCAGATCGGGTTCACCGTGACGCCGCTTTCGCGCAGCGACCTTCTGTGGCTGACCGACGCGCGGTGTGAGATAGAGATCCTCGCACTCCGGCGGGCGATCCGCGACGGCGACGTGACGTGGGAATCGTCGGTTCTCGCCATCCACCATCAGCTCGAGCGGTGTCCTCAGATGGATCCCGACGATCCTGCACGTTTCAACGAGCGGTGGGCACAGTTGCATGCCTCGTTCCATGAGACCCTGCTCGCCGGCTGTGAGAATCCGCGGCTTCGCCGGACTGCGAACGATTTGCGTGCCGCCGCCGAGTTGTACCGGCGCTGGTCGGTGCCGCTGGGGCATTCTTCCGATCGCGACATCGCGAAGGAGCATCGCGACATCGTCGAGGCGGTCCTTGCCCGGGACACGGAGTTGGCAGCGGCATTGCTGCACCGCCATATCTCCTTGACCACGGAATTCCTTCTGTCGACGGACAGCTCGATCGCCGACTGACCGGTTCCTCCGACACGAACATACGAGAGGGCCCGTCCACATCGGACGGGCCCTCTCGTATGTTCGTTATCGGTCAGGTCCGCATGGCCGCGACCGCCGGGGTCCAGCTCGCCAATTCTCCGAGCATGGCGTCGGCAGACGCAATGAGAGCCTCGGTCGGTTCGAACCCGCCCTCATCGGTGATGAGCTTGCCGACGAAGGCGATGTTCACCGAAGAGAACACCGGCACCATGCTCAGCGTGGTGAGGACCTGCTTGAGCATCTGAACCGCCCGAGTGCCTCCCGCGATCCCACCGTAACTGACGAAACCCGCTGCCTTGTAATGCCATTCGCTGTAGAGATAGTCGATGGCGTTCTTCAGGGCGGCGTTGAATCCGTAGTTGTACTCCGGGGTGACGAAGACGAACGCGTCGCCGCGGGCTATCACTTCGCTCCATCGTTTGGTGTGGGCATGCGAGTACTGCCCGAGCCGGGGATGCGCCGGCTCGTTGAACATGGGCAGGTCGATCTCGGCGAGGTCGACGATCTCAATCTCGAAGCCGCCGTGGTCGGTGGCATGGTGGGCGAACCACTGCGCGACCGGAAGTCCCACGCGGCCCGGCCGGGTGCTGGCAACGATGATCTGGAGAACGGGCAAGGACACGGGATCTCTTCCTGAACAGGATCGTTCCGCGGGGGCGGGTACCGGGCGGAGTCGGGTGAAGGCCGGGGCCAGCTAGCTGGCCGGGGTGCCGGCATGGTCGGAGAGGAAATCCATGAGCGCGGCGGTGGTCTCCGCGGGACTTTCCTCGGGGTTGAAATGGCCGCCCGGTACCTCGACACCGAGGATGTGCGGGGCAAAGGTGCGGCGCCAGACATCGACGGTGGCTTCGGGTGCCTTACCGAGGAACGCCTCGCCCCAGATCACTAGCGCCGGGCACGCAACCGTGGCACCCGCGTCGAGGTCGGCGCGGTCGAGTTGCGGGTCGATTCCGGCGCCGGCGCGGTAGTCCTCGCAGTAGGCGAGAATCCGTGCAGGATCACGCCAGTCGCTCCGATACTCGTTCATCACGTCGTCGCCGAGTTCGTCGACCGTTCCGGAGGCGGTGTGGGCGGCGACCAGCTTTTCGAGTAGGTCGGGAGCCATCGCGTCCTCGGCGTCGGTCCCCTCTGCGGCGAACACCCGCCAGTGCGGGGTGAAGTTCGGGTCCACCGCCATGTTGTCCCAGATCACCGGGGTCGGATAGTTGTCGCAGATGACGAGCGCGTCCACCGCCTCCGGGGTGTCGAGGGCCAGCCGGTATCCGACGAGGGCGCCGCGGTCGTGGCCGACCACCGAAAATCGGTCGTGCCCGAGCGCTGCCATGAACGCAACGACCTCAGCGGCCATCGTGCGTTTGGAGTACCCCACGTGCTCGGGGTCGCCGGGAGCTGCCTGCGACCGCCCATACCCCTTGAGGTCGAGGCAGACGACCCGAAATCGGGTAGCCAGGGTCGGGGCCACCATGTGCCAGCACAGGTGCGATTGCGGGAATCCGTGCAGAAGAACGACAGCGGCGCCGTCTGCGGGGCCGCCGACCCGGGCGAACAGCTCGACGCCGTCCACCGTGGAAGTCACGGAGTCGAATCCGGGAAAGAAGTCGGTCATTGGGTGCTTCCTGTCAGCTCTCGAGCAGGTCATGTTGTTGGTGATCGACGAACGAGGCCAGGTGATCGAACGCCGGCCGGGTGTTGCCCGCGGGGCGGAGCGGGTCGACGGTCCATCCGGTACGGTCCGCGAGGTGGTCGCGTGAGGCGGTCAGGCGCCGCCGGATCGCGTCGATGTCCGCGCCGACGAGATCCCGCCGCCATTTGCGCAGCCGCCCGGCGATGAACACGGTGTCGACGTGACTGGCGTCGACACCCTGCACGATCGTCCCGATCGCATTGTTGAGGGGCATGTTGGTGATGTCCTCGGCCCGCAGCGCGACGATGTCCGCGGCACGTCCCGGTGTCAGTGAACCGGTCACCGCGCCGAGACCGTTGTCGCGGGCACCTTGGACGGTGGCGAACTCGAGGACATCCCGGTTGGTGAGCATCTCCGGGCAGTCGGTGTCCCCGCGGTAGCGGCGCATCGCGGTCCCCATCCGCTGGGTCATCAGGGTCGAGCGCATCTGGGTGAACATGTCTCCGGCGAGGGAGATCTCGACGTCGACACTCAGGCTGGGGCGGATACCGTGGTCGAGGGCGGTCTGGATCGGAGGCAACCCGGTCGCGATGCCGATCTGCTCGTCCGAGGTCGTCGCAAGCGTGACGTGGGTGCCGCTGGCGGCGAGCATCCTCCATACCTCGTCCGGAAGGTCGGTGCAATGAATCAGGGTGACATCCGGGCCTAGCAGGCCCTCGCGGGCGAGTTCGCCGATCTCGGGCGCGGCACCGGCTCCCAGCACACCGTCGAAGGTGATCCCGAGACCCTCGCTCCGGGCGATCGACAGCAACTCCCGCACCGGACGGACCCGGCTGATGTCCAGGCCCATACGGATACTGTGCCGTGAATCCGCTGCGCCGCAGTGCCGCTCACGGATCCTGGTGAGATCGGCCGGCCACTGCTCCTCCCACGCGCCGGCGTTGGGGGCGGCCGAGGCGTGCACCGCGCGGATACCCGACTCACGGTAGGCGTCGAACACCGCATCCGAGTGCGCGCCACTCCGCGAATTGTGGGAGAAGTCGACCACGGTGGTCACGCCCTGGTCGATCGCGCCGAGGGTGGTGGCCAGAACACTGATGTGCATGTCCTCGGGCCGGTAATGCATGGCCATACCGCCGTGCGTGGTGGCGACGTACGAGTCGAGATCGGCGTCGGCGATCAGCCGACGGAACGCGTTCTGCCAGCAGTGCCGGTGATTGTCGATCAATCCGGGCATCACGATCATCCCGGCCATGTCCACGATGACGGCGTCGGGACCGGCGCAGTCGAGCAGGTCGGGGCCAATCCCGGCGATCTGCTCGCCCTTGATCAGCACGTCGCCGGGGTGCAGGTCACCGATCTCCGGGTCCATGGTGATCACAGTGGCGCCGCGCAACAGGACGGGGCGACCGGCGCCGGTGTCGCTGCGTTCGCCGGCGAGGATGCGCGTGCGCAGATGCGCGGCCTCGGAGTCGGTGATGTCGTAGTACGCCCGCGGCGCCGGTCGCTCGGTGATCATTCAGACTGTCCCGTCCACATCGAGGTGTAGATGTTCTTGAAGTCGAAACTCGGTTCCCAGCTTCCTTCGGCCGGAAGGTTGTGGTCCTTGTCGAGGAAGACCCATCCGCCGCCCTCGCTGGGCAGTGACTTGGGATCCTCGCCGGCGAAAACGCGGTTCAGGGTGTTCGCCAACCCCCACGAGGCGAGCTCGTACGGTACAGGTGTCTCTGAAGTCTGCCGCCCTTCCCGCACCAAGTCGAGGTTCAGACCTTCACCACCGGCCGTGATGCCGCGGAAACCAGACTGTTGCAGCGCGCTCTGCAGCCCCAGACCCATCAGCGAATCAATACTGAAGGAGACCGCGGCCGCGTCCTTGTTCTGCAGCAGCGCCGAGTTCCAGACCGCGGTCGCCTCCTTCGGCACCTGAGAGAACGTGAACGGAACGTCGACGATCTCGCAGGCGGGGCAGGAGATCTTCATCTGGTCGATGAAGCCCTCGTGCGAGTAGGCGTGCGGGCGCTGCGAGGTCTCGTGGATCTCGAGCACCTTGCCCTGGCCACCGAGCAGCGCTGCGAGATACTCGGCGCGTGCACCGCCCCAGGCCCGGTAGTAATCAGCGACCTTTGTCGAACCCATGACATTCAGGCTCGCGGTGAACAACTCCTCACCACCGCCGAAGGCGGGATCGTCACAGTCGATGGAGGTGTATTGCACCACCGGGATCCCCGCGGCCCGCGCCTCTTTCAACCCGGAATTGATGCCGGGACAGTCGAGCGAGAACAACGCGATCCCATCCACGCGGGCCGCGACCGCCTGCTTGATCAACGAGGTGGCCACCGACGGGTCAGCCTTGCTGTCGACCAGGTTGGTGTTCCAGCCGAGCTGTTTCGCGGCATCGGTGAAGCTGGAGGCCAGGATGGAACAGGCCTGGTAGGACTGACCGCACGAGATCACCCAGACATTCTTTCCGGGCTGGGCCACTGGCCCGGTGCGGGTCGGTTCCTGCATCGCGGTGCCGTCGTATCCCGCCTGCAGTGCCTCGGCCTGTTCGGGGGTGAGGTCGGCGTTGACTGTCGAAGTGTCCGGTGTATCCGAACCGACGGTGGTGCAGCCGGATACGAGCGCGAGCGCCGCGGCACCCGCGGCGAGGGCGCGCCCCGCGCCAAGGAGCCGGCGGGACCGGCCCGTACGCGGCGGGGTCCCGACTCGTGAGAAGTACTTCATGGGGGTCTCCATCGACAGCGCTGCGGCAGATCCGCGCGCGGGCAAGACAGGGAGGCTTCGCACCCTGTGCTGGATTGAGTCCGACCGCACTGTGGTCGGACTCACTTTCTAGCACGTCATTTTGATAACAACAAGTACTTTCGAAATCTTGACTTACCTTCGATTCTGTTTAGACTCGTTGGTGAGCCGCGTCACTGCTATCGCCAGACGCGGCCCAGAACACAGACCGCTCCGCTTCGAAAGTTCCTCTACCTACCTGGAGTACGGCACCATGACTGCACCCCCTGCCGCCACGGAGAACAGGCGAGTCGCCGTCTCCGTCGAGAATGTGTCGAAGACCTTCCCCGGCGGACGAGCCCTCGACCAGGCCACGTTCAACATCCGCGCCGGCGCGGTCCACGGACTGGTGGGCGGTAACGGCAGCGGCAAATCGACCCTGGTCAAGTGCCTCGCCGGTGTCCAACCCGCGGATCCGAACGGTGGCGCCATCACCGTCGGCACCACCACCGTCGCCGCATCGGAGGTGACCCCGTCCTGGTCGCGACACGCTGGCCTGCGTTTCGTCCACCAGAATCCAGCGGTGTTCGCCACCCTCGATGTAGCCGAGAACCTCGCCGCAGGCGAACCACTGCCGCTCCGCTACGGCCGAGTCGACCGAGCCGCGCTGCACTCGCGTGCACGGACGCTGCTCGACTACTTCGACATCGACATCGCCACCACCGAGACGGTCGGCGAACTGCGTCTGGCCGATCAGACGATGATCGCGATCGCCCGGGCACTGCAGGATCACGTCACCGGGCGGGCACCGGTGTCCGCCATCGTGCTCGACGAGCCGACGGCCGCACTGCCCGAGGAGGAAGTCGCCGTGCTGCTCGACGCCGTCCGCAGGGTCGCGGCCGCCGGCGTCGCCGTCGTCTACATCAGCCACCGCCTCGACGAAATCCTGACCCTGTGCACCGACCTGACCGTGCTACGCGATGGTCAGCACATCACCACCACGACCACCGACGACCTCACCGAAAAGACACTGATCTCCCACATCGTCGGTCGCCCCCTCGACGAGGTCTTCCCCAAGTCCAAGACCCGCAGCGCTCTCGGCCCGGTCGTCGCCTCCCTCCGAAATGTGTGCGCCCCCGGTGTGAACGGCGTCGACCTCGATGTCTACGGCGGCGAGATCCTCGGGATCGCCGGCCTTCTCGGGTCCGGCCGCTCGGAACTACTGCAAGTTCTGTTCGGCAGCAATCCCGCGTCAGCCGGGACCGTCACCGTCGACGGCGACACCGTTGCCATCCCCTCCCCGCGCCGCGCGATGGACCTCGGGATCGCGTACGTGCCCGAGCACCGCGACCTGGAAGCAGCGTTCCCCGATCAGACCGTGGCGCAGAATATCTCGGCGGCCAGCCTCTCTGCGGTCAGCACCCTCAACCGACTCAGCCGACGACGCGAACGCACCCTGGCTCGACGGTCGATCACCGATTACGCCATCCGCACCCGAAACGACAGCGCGTTGATGTCGTCCCTGTCCGGCGGCAACCAGCAGAAGGTGATCCTGGCACGCTGGATGAGCCGATCCCCGCGCCTACTGCTTCTCGACGAACCCACCCAGGGCGTCGACGTCGGCGCCCGTACCGACGCCTACGCCCTGATCCGCCGCGCGGTCACCGCCGGCGCCGCGGCCATCCTTGTCAGCTCCGATTTCGAGGAACTCGCCGATATGTCCGATCGCGTCCTGGTCCTCGACAACGGACGCATCACCGCCGAGGTCTCCGGACACGACCTCGACCGCCACACCCTCACCGAACTCGTTTTCACCACCAAGGAGCAGTCAGCATGACCACCGTCGAGCCGACCCTCGAGCATCCCTCGCCCACCGAACCGCGGCCGACGACGACACCGACCACTGCCCGCTCCGCGCTGTCGAGCACACTCGAAAAGTTCGGGCTGCCACTGCTGTTCATCCTCGTCGTCATCGTCTTCACGATCCTGCTACCGCAGACATTCGCCTCCAGCGGCAACTGGCGGACCATCGCCACCTCACAGTCGGTCCTCGCCGTCGTCGCTATGGCTCTGCTCTTCCCCCTGGTGACCGGCCGGTTCGACATCTCCGTCGGCGCCAACACCGGACTGTGCTCGATCGTCGCCGCCGCCATCATGGCCGACTTCGACCTCCCCGTGATCGTGGCCATCGCCGCGGCCGTCCTGGTCGGCAGCACCATCGGAGTGATCAACGGCCTGCTGGTCGCCTATCTGGGCATCAACTCGATCATCACCACTCTCGGCGTGTCTACCGTGATCGGCGGCATCGTCCAGGCCTACACCAAAGGCATCCCCATCAGCGCCGGCCTCTCGCCTTCACTGACCGGGCTGAGCAACCAACTGTTCATCGGCATTCCCGTGCTGTTCGTGCTCATGCTGGTCATCGCCGCCGCCGTGTGGTTCGTCCTCGAACAATCCGTCCCCGGGCGCAACCTCGCTTCGGTCGGCTCGAGCGAGAAGGCCGCCGCGTTGATCGGTCTCCCGGTCCGGCGGACGGTCCTGCTGAGCTTCGTCGCCGCGGGCCTGCTCGCCGGAATCGCCGGTGTCCTCCAGATCGCCAGCCAGGGCAACGGCAACCCGCAGGTCGGCGGCATCGGCTTCATGCTGCCCGCCCTCGCCGCGGTGTTCCTGGGCGCAACCACCATCAAACCGGGCACCTACAACCTGATCGGGACCGTGATCGGACTCTTCTTCGTCGGTACCGCCATCAGCGGACTGTCCCTCATGGGCGTCGAACCGTGGATCACCGACGTCTTCAACGGCATGGCGGTCATCATCGCAGTCGGACTGTCCGCGGTCTTCCGCCGCCGACGCACCGGCGCAGCAGCCATCGGCCAGTAAGCACCACCGACAAATTCCGAGGAGAAGGTACGAACATGAACGCGCGCACAGTCTTCCGCGACGCCACCGTGATCTCGATGGACCCGGCAATCGGCACCCTCGAGAACGCCGATGTCCTGGTCGAGAACGACACGATCGTCCACGTCGGTCCCGGCCTCGGAGCGGTCGACGCCCAGGAGATCGACGGTACTGGCGCCATTCTCACCCCCGGATTCGTCGACACCCACCGGCACCTGTGGCAGTCCTCGATCAAAGGTGTCTTCGCCGACTGGACGACTCTGCAGTACATGCACGGTATCCGCCTGCACATCGCCCCCATGGTCACCGCCGACGACACCTACACCGCCACCTACGCCGGCGCCCTCGAATGCCTCAACAACGGCGTGACCACGGTGCTGGGCTACGAACACAACGTCAACACCACCGAGCACGCCTTTGCCGGCGCACAGGCCATGGTCGACGCCGGCGTGCGCGGCGTCTACGCCCTCGGTATGGGGCAGGCCCCGCTCGCGCCGCGCGTCTTCAGCCGCACCGCCGACTACATTCCGGTCCTCGACAAACTCCGGGACCAGTTCTTCACCTCCGCCACCGCGCGGGTCCAACTCGGCGTCGCCCCCGTCGAGCTGTTCATGGCATCCGAAGACGTTGTCGCCGAGCAGTTCGCACTAGCCCGCTCATTCGGCGCTACCCTCACCCTGCACATCAACGCGGTCCAGAACAGTGTCGGCGAGATCGCGCGCCTGGCGAAGGCAGGGCTCATCGCGTCCGACGTCGTCTTCGTGCACGGTGAAGCCAGCACCGACGACGAATACCGTCAGGTCGCCGACGGCGGCGCCGCCATCTGCGCCTGCGTCGAAGCTGAGATGGCCATGGCACAGGGCGAGCCGTCTCTGCGGAAACAGCGGGAATTCGGCCTGGCACCCACCGTTGGCGTCGATTCCGTCGGATGCTGCGGCGGCGGCGTAATCGCCCAAGTCCGGATGGGAATGCAGATCGTGCGCCTCGCCGACGCGCATGCGCAACTCGCCGCAGGACACAACCCCGAAGCGGTTTCCGTCACCGCGCACGAGGCGCTCGAGTGGGGCACCATCAATGGCGCCAAGGCGCTCGGCATCGACTCCCGTATCGGGAGTATCACCGTCGGCAAACAGGCCGATCTCGTGCTCTTCCGCACCACATCACCGGACATGGCCGGCTACCTGCGTTCCAATCCCGCAGCCGCCGTCGTCACCCAATCTTCTGCCGCCGACATCGACACCGTCATGGTCGCAGGAGACATCGTCAAACACGACGGCAAACTTCGCGACCCCGGCTGGGGCACCCAGCGCTCCCGGCTGACCGACTTGGCCGACCGAATCGCCGAACAGGCAAGACAGACCGACGGCTCCCTCATCCCCAGCCCACCGCCACAACTACCGACCGAACAGGGCTGGTGATACCAAACCCAGCAGCACAGCCTGTAGGCAGGTCGAGGGGAGCGACCCGCCGAAGAAGCCAGGCGCCCCGGAACGCAATCATCACATTCCACAGCCCGGAACCCCGACAGTGAGTGGTCACGCATGCCCGAGCACCCCGCACACCCGATCCCTCCCCACCACGGCCGAACATTCCCAACCGGCACAACCAAACCACTGCACACGGTCGATGACGACGTCGCCCGGTACCGGCACCTGCGACAACGCCGCCAACGACTGCGCCGACAAACCCACGACTGGCAAACCGGACACAGCGACACCGACGCAGTCATCGAGTTCGCACACGCGTGGGCACCCTACGGCGGAGCGCCTGACGAAGAGATCTTCGTCAGATTCGGGATGTCCGTCGACCGCTTCATCGAGACGCTCTGGCGCATACTCGAAAACTGCCTTTTCGCACCCCCGTTCATCGATGAACTCGCCGAGGTCTACCAACCCTCACGCCACTAAGGGATCGCGAGGAATTAACGTCGCTTTTAATGATGATGGCGTTACCGTTGTGGCATGGCGGATGCGGCAGAGGCGCTGGGATGGCGTTACGAGACTATTCGTGGGCACTTGAACGAGCGCCAACGTCGGGTGTGGCTGGGGGTCGAGGCCGCGCAGCTCGGTCCCGGTGGTGTGGCGATCGTGGCCTCCGCGACGGGTGTGGCCGCCGATACCG
>NZ_JBFUHV010000057.1:0-51280 GCF_056402215.1 Rhodococcus sp. P4_B6
TCACTCCGCCCGACCGGCCGCGTGTGTTCGTCGACGCGGTCGGTCGACACATCACGTGAAGGACAGTCCTTGCGGGCGTCAGAGTGGCAACGAGTCAGACCGGCCGCGTCAACGAACCCAACCAGTATCACTGAGTGGCAAAGTGCGTGATGGTGCGCATTTCCGCACCCGTACCGGGAGCGCCTAAGCTCTACCCTTGTGCTTTCCGTCGTTCCTCGCCCCGTCGTCGTCAGGGCCCCGTCCAAGGTCAATCTGCATCTGGCTGTCGGGGACCTGCGTGACGACGGCTATCACGAGCTGAAGACGGTGTTCCAGGCGCTCTCGCTCGGGGACACGGTGTCCGTGGTCCCGGCGGAGACGCTGTCGGTGAAGGTCCGCGGTGAGGACGCCCGCGTCGTGCCCACCGACAGCGGCAACCTCGTGTGGCAGGCCGCCGAGATGCTCGCCGCCGAGGCGGGGCGGCGTCCGGACGTCGAGATCGCCATCGACAAGGGCATCCCGGTGGCAGGCGGGATGGCCGGCGGCAGCGCCGACGCCGCGGCGACGCTGGTCGGTCTGAACGCGCTGTGGCAACTCGACCTGTCGCGGGAGGAACTCGACGGGTTCGCCGCGAAACTCGGCAGTGACGTGCCGTTCTCCCTCCACGGCGGCACCGCGGTCGGGACGGGACGCGGCGAGCGACTGCTGCCGGTGCTCTCCCGCAGCACGTTCCACTGGGTGYTCGCGCTCGCGAAGGGCGGCTTGAGCACCCCGACCGTGTTCCGGGAGCTGGACCGGCTGCGTGCCGACGGGAATCCGCCACGACTCGGCGGACCCGAAGGCCTGATGCACGCCCTCACGACGGGCGACGCTGCCACGTTGGCTCCGTTGCTGGGCAACGACCTGCAGTCGGCCGCGCTGTCGCTGAATCCGGGACTGCGGCGGACGCTGCGAGCCGGGGTCGCGGCGGGCGCCCTGGCCGGGATCGTCTCCGGGTCCGGCCCGACCTGTGCCTTTCTATGTGCTGAAGCGGATGCCGCGGTCCGTGTCAGCGCAGAACTCGCAGGTGCGGGGGTGTGTCGCACGGTGCGAGTCGCCAGCGGACCCGTACCGGGCGCCCGAATAATCAACGACGCGGCGGAGGGATCGCACTGATGGCGAATCTGATCAATCTCGAGCAGGTATCGAAGTCCTTCGGCATCAAGCCGCTGCTCGATTCGGTATCCCTCGGACTGCAGGAAGGCGAACGCATCGGCGTCGTCGGCCTCAATGGCGGTGGCAAGACCACCATGCTCGAGGTGCTCGCCGGGGTGGAGGCGCCCGATTCGGGACGTGTCAGCCGGGTCGGCGGCCTGCGCATGGCGGTCGTGACCCAGCGCGGTGTCCTGCCGCCCGGGTCCAGCGTCGGCGACGTGGTGCTCGGACCGCTCGGGGTTGCCGACCACGAGTGGGCGGGCGACGCCCGCATCCGGTCGATCCTGGCCGGGATCGGCATCGACAACCTCGGGCTCGAGGTGTCGGTCGACGGACTGTCGGGTGGCGAGCGGCGACGCGTCGCGCTGGCGGCCGCGCTCGTCCAGGACCTCGACCTGCTGGTGCTCGACGAGCCGACCAACCACCTCGACGTCGAGGGTGTGCAGTGGCTGGCGGAACATCTCGTCGGCCGGCGCAGCGCGCTGGTGGTCGTGACCCACGACCGGTGGTTCCTCGACACGGTGGCCAACCGCACGTGGGAAGTGGTGGGCGGCAGGGTCGAAAGCTACGAGGGCGGCTACAACGACTGGATCTTCGCCCGGGCGGAGCGCTCCCGGCAGGCCGACGCCTCCGAGGAACGCCGCCGCAACCTCGCCCGCAAGGAACTGGCCTGGCTGCGGCGCGGCGCGCCCGCCCGCACGTCCAAGCCCAAGTACCGGATCGAGGCCGCCGAGGCGTTGATCGCGGATGTCCCGCCGCCCCGCGACAACGTGGCGCTGGCATCGTTCGCGCAGCGCAGGCTCGGCAAGGTTGTCATCGAACTCGAGGATGCGCGCCTGGAGACGCCGGACGGCCGGGTACTCGTCGACGACCTCACGTGGCGGCTGGCGCCGGGCGAGCGCGTCGGTCTGGTCGGCGTCAACGGCTCCGGCAAGACGACGCTCCTGCGCACGCTCGCCGGGGAGATCGCGCCGGCGTCGGGCAAACGCATCCAGGGGCAGACGGTGCACATCGGCTGRCTCCGTCAGGAACTCGACGACCTGCCGACGAACATGCGGGTGCTCGAGGCCGTCAAGGACGTGGCCGAGCGGATCACGTTGGGCGACAAGGAGGTATCGGCCGGGCAGCTCGCCGAACGGCTGGGCTTCACCCCCGCCCGGCAACGCACACCGGTCGGTGACCTGTCCGGTGGCGAACGTCGCCGGCTGCAGCTGACGCGTGTGCTGATGTCGGAGCCGAACGTGTTGTTGCTCGACGAGCCGACCAACGACCTCGACATCGACACGCTGCAGCAACTCGAGGACATTCTCGACGGCTGGGCGGGAACGATGGTCGTCATCAGCCACGACCGGTACCTGATCGAACGCATCTGTGACTCCACCTGGGCGTTGTTCGGCGACGGCAAGCTGACCAACCTGCCCGGGGGGATCGAGGACTACCTGCGTCGGCGAGCGAAGATGGTCGACACCGGCGCACCGTCAGTGGCGTCGACGGCGACCGGTGCGTCCGCGCCCAAGCAGGTGCGGGACGGGGCCGCCGAACGCGCCGCCCGCAAGGAACTGTCGCGTCTCGAGCGGGCCGTGGCGAAGCTGGACGACCGGGAACGCAAGCTGCACGAGAAGCTGGCGGAGGCCGCCACCGATCCGGACAAGCTGCAGAAGCTCGACACGGAGCTCAAGCAGGTCGTCGCGGAGAAGGAATCCACCGAGGAACAGTGGATGGAGCTGGCCGCCGAGCTGGATTAGCGACTCCGGCCGGTCACCACTCGAGTCGGTAGTCGTACATCCAGCGCAGGCTGTCGCGGCGGCCGATCATCCGCATGACCGTCGGCAGGGTGAGGTCGCGGATCGCGCGCCCGACCGGACCGGGTGCCTTGCCGCTGCCGTTTCGCTTGCCCTGGGCGACGATTCGCTCGACCCGGGCGCGCCGTGCGGTCTCGTACGCGGCCAGGGCGACGGCGGTGTCCCGGTACTCGCGCAGGCATCGCGCGAGCACGACGGCGTCCTCGATCGCCATGGAGGCGCCCTGCCCGGACGACGGTGACGTGGCGTGCGCCGCGTCCCCGATGATCACCATCCGCTCGTTGCGCCACGTCGGCACGGTCGGAAGGTCGTAGGTGCTCCAGCTGCCGATGATGTGCTCGGTGGCCTCGACGATCTGCAGCGCGGGCCCGGCGTCGCGCGAGAACAACTCGGTCAGTTCGGCGCGCTGCTGCTCCGGCGTGATCGAGGCGAGTTCGCCTGCCGACGGTTCCGTGCGGCGCCCGGGATTGGCGAACCACCAGACGTCGCCGTCCGGATGGATCAGATAGCCGAAGAAGCACCGCTTGCCGAAGACGAAATGGGCCGCGCCGGGTTCACCGTCCAGGGCGAGGCCGGTCGCGAATCCTCCGGTGTTGAGGAGGCCGAGGTATCGGGGTGTGGGCGCCTGCGGGTCGAGGAGGGACCGGGTGCGCGACCACAGCCCGTCGGCGCCCACCAGCAGATCGCCGTCCGCGGACGTGCCGTCCGCGAAATCGGCGTGCACCCGATCRTCGCCCTGGCGGGCGTCCCGGAGTTGTTTGCCGTACTCGATGCGGATGCCGCGCCGGAGTGCTTCGTCGCGCAGGGTGCGGTAGAGGTCGGCGCGGCGCAGCGTCCGAGACGGCGTGCCGAAGGAGGTGAGTCCACCGTTGTCGAACTCGGCCAGGCGTTTCCCGGTTCCGCTGACGATTCGCATCCTGCGGGTGCCCATTCCGAGCGCGGTGACCTGGTGATCGAGGTCCAGCAGGTGCAGTGCCTCCAGGCCGTTGGTGGCCAGGGTCAGGAACGCGCCGACACCGTCGGCGCCGTGACCGCGCGCTTCGTACACCACGGGATCGAGTCCGGCCTTCTGCATGGCCATCGCCGTGACCGGGCCGGCGACGCCTCCTCCGATGATCACAACCTGTTTAGTCATATAAAGACTATACATAAAATGACTAATTACGGTCGACCGATATGCTCGGCAAATGTCCTCACCGCGTAGATCCGTGCTGGCGATGGCCGTGTTGTCGATGCTGTCGGAAGAGTCGATGCACGCCTACCGCATGCAGCAACTGATCAAGGAGCGGCACAAGGATGAGGTCGTCAACGTCGCTCAGCGCAACAGCGTGTACCAGACGATCGAGCGCCTGCTGCGCGACGGATTGATCGAGGTCGAGGCGACGGAACGGGCCGAGAATCGACCCGAGCGCACGACGTACCGGCTCACCGCACCGGGTGCGACGACGCTGACGCGCTGGCTGCGCGAGATGGTTGCGGAACCGGCGCGCGAATTCCCGGAATTCCCTGCCGCGCTGGCATTCCTGCCGAGTCTCGACGCCGGCGACGCGCTCGGCGCCCTGCGTTCGCGGATCGCCTCGCTCGAACGGCAACTGGCCGGGCTCGATGCCGGCCTCGCCGAGTCCGGGGCGGTTCTTCCGCGACTGTTCCTCGTCGAGGACGAGTACCGCCGGGCGGTGGTGGCCGCCGAACTCGACTACGTCCGGTCGCTGGCCGACGACGTCGCGGGCGGTGACCTGCGCTGGTAGCGCGTCACGCTAGCGCGGGCCGAGGTATCTGTAGATTCGGGGTCACAGCAATCGTGTCCGACGTTCGGTGCGGGCGGCTCGCCCCGTGCGGCCCGCGGCGGCAACGTTCACTGAAAATGCTGTGCAGCAATGGGATTCGAGCGTCATGGCTCCGGGCATGCCGGAGGATCGCATCACTATCAGGTGAGGCTTGCCTAAGGTAGTGTGGAGTGTGTGCTGGAGCGCAGGCCATGCAGTCATTTCGTAACCTTTTCGTGTCCCGGATCACGGCCTGAATATGCATGATCCGGGCAAAACGGGGGAATCCAACGCGAACCTGCAGATTCTCGGACTAATCTGCAGTCCAGGGTTTGCATGTCGCTGCACAGGAGGCGGGGGTCATGGATCTCGAAGCGATCAAACAGATCGAGCAGCTCAAGCACCGTTACTCACGTGCACTCGACACGAAGTCGTGGGTGGAGTTCGCCGACACGATGGTCCCGGACGTCACCGCGACGTACAGCGAATACCTCACGTTCGACTCCCGTGACTCGTTCGTGTCCTTCCTCGAGAACACCCTCGGGACACACGTCATCACCGAGCATCAGTGCGGCCAACCCGAAATCACCGTCACCGGTGACACCGCGGTCGGCGTGTGGTTTCTCGCAGACACCACGCTGATTCCCGAGGACGGCATGCTGCTGCGCGGGTCCGCCTACTACCACGATCGTTACCTTCGGTGCGCCGACGGCAACTGGCGGATCACGCACACCGGGTACGAACGCACCTGGGAATCGGTTGCGGCGCTGTCCGATTTCCCGAGTTTCCGGCTCACTTCCAACAAGTGGGCGATGTTGCAACCTCCGGCGTCCGCCTGAGGGGGCACACTGGGACTCGACGCATCACGGACACTGGGAGGTGACGACGTTGCCCGAAGTCCCCGTTCCCGGCGCGCTGCCGTACCTGACGGTGCGGCGCGGTGTCGAGGCGATCGAGTGGTATTCCAAGGTGTTCGGCGCCCAGGTGGTGGGTGAGCCGATCGTCATGGACGACGGCCGGGTCGGTCATGCGGAACTACGGTTGCCGACCGGCATGATCTATCTCGCCGAGGAGTTCCCCGAGATGGGTCTGACCGCGCCGGAGTCCGGGTCGACGTCCGTGAGCCTGATGTTGTCCGTCGACGACCCCGACGCCGTCCTGGTGGGTGCCCGCGACGCCGGCGGCACCGTGGAACGCTGGATCTCGGAGGGTCACGGACACCGCAACGCCACCCTCATCGACCCATTCGGGCATCGCTGGATGCTGGTGGGGCCTGCCGATCCGGCCGTGTCCGACTGAACGATCCGGGCCGCGGCTACTGTCGGCACATGCCGAACATGCCGACTGCACCCGACCGCTCGTCGTTTCCGGACACCCGCGCATGGATCCGCGCACTGCCCGCACTCAGCGGCGCGACGCCTGCGCCCGTCGACACGCTGCCGGACTCACCGACGGCGCTGTTCCTCGACTGGATCGAGCAGGCCGCGGAAGCCGGCGTGCCGGAACCGCATGCCGCTGCGCTGTCGACCGTCGACGCCGACGGAAATCCGGACGCACGTTTCCTGCTCCTCAAGGACGTCACGGAGCAGGGCTTCTGGTTCTCGGGGGACACCCGCTCACCGAAGGGACATGACCTGGCCGCGAATCCCGTTGCCGCACTGTCATTCTACTGGCGCGAGCAGGGCAGGCAGGTGCGGGTGCGTGGCACCGTGATCGAGGGGGAGCCGGCGCTGTCCGCACGCGACTTCCGCGAACGGTCGGTCACCGCACGCGCCGTGGCGGCCGCCAGCAGGCAGAGCGAGGTGCTGGACGATCCCGCCGAATACGAACGCGCGGTCGCGGCGGCGGTGGCCCGCATCGAGGCCGACCCCGACTTCGTGTCGGCGACCTGGCGGGCATGGTGCATCGTCCCCGACAGCGTCGAATTCTGGCAGGCGGACGCCGGACGCAGACACGTGCGCCGGCTGTACCGCCGGGAGTCGGACCGGTGGATCCGTGAGGTGCTGTGGCCCTGACCGCGCCCGGCGGCAGGAGTCAGCGCGCGGTCGAGGGCGAACGCAGGTCGACGACGATCGACTGGCCGTTCAGCTTCGCGTGGATCTCGGGGCGTTCGAACCCGGCCGCGACGAGGTACTCGCCGAGCAGCGCCAGCAGTTCGTCGGCGTCCACGGTGGGATCGGCGGAGTGGCTGCTCGCCGACGCGAGGTGCTCCTCGAGCAGTTCGGTGTGTGCAAGACGGCCCGCGACTCGCACGGCTGCCACTCCCATCGCGTTGCGTCGCATGACGGTGCGTCCACGAGATTCGGGCGGCGCCGTCGTGTCGGAGGCCGCGGCCGGTTCCTCGGTGCTGTGCGAACCCGAACTGCGCGTCGGCAGCGGGAAGGTGAACGTCTCGGCGGAGCTGGTCGTGGACTTGCCGTTGCCGTTGCTGCTGCCGGTCAGTCCGCCCGTGCCCGGTTCGGCGAAAGGGGACCCCGTCGCCGGGCTCCCCGCGGAGCCGTTGCTGCCCGATCCGTTCGTGGAAATGCCGTTCTCCATCGTTTCGCTTCCTGCTCGTGGCCAAACGGGTACCGCGCAAAGCCCGTCAGTGTGCTCGATTCGGTCTGAAAGCTACCAGCAGCGTCCGGCGGGCCGCGCACCTCGACGGCTCACGACACGGCCCCGTCGCCGCCCGGACTCTCGGCAACGGTGTGTCAGCGGACCCCCTCCGTCCGCAATTCCCTGGCCCATGCCGACGCGTGCCTCGTCAGCACGCCGGCGATCCGCTCCAGCTCACCCGGGTACGACGCGACCTCGGCGGGCATGGACACACTGAGGGCGTCGGTGGCGGGGATCCGGTAGGGCACCACGGTGGCGATGCACACCACGCCGACCGTGCCCTGTTCCCGTTCGAGGGCCCACCCCCGGTTGCGGACCTCGCCGAGTTCGGTGACGAGGTCGTCGAGGTCGACGATGGTGTTGTCGGTGAACCGCTCGAGTTTCGCGGGAAGCAACTCCCGTACCTCGCCGGTGGTGAGTTCGGCGAGAAGGGCCTGCCCGAGTGCGGTGACGTGGCACGGCAGTTTGCGGCCGACGCGGTGCATCCGCCGAACCTCGACCTTCGATCCGCGGCTGGCGAGGTAGATGACGCTTTCCTCGTCGCGTCGCGCGAAGTGCACGGTGTGGCTGACTTCCGACCGGAGCGCCTCGAGCACCGCCGCCGCCCTCGACACGACCGAATCCTTGTCGAGATACGACGTGCCGGTGAGCAGCGCGTGGGTGCCGATGCCGTAGCGGGAACCGGACTCGTCCGCCTCGATCCACCGCAGATCCTTGAGCGTGCGCAGGAGGGCGTGCAGACTCGAGCGCGGATATTTGCACGCTTCCTGCAGCTCGCCGAGGCTCATGCGGGTCGGCGACGCGGCGAGCGTCTCGAGGATGTGGATGGTGCGTTCGGCGGATTTGACCGGCTGGGATTCCGGGGCCGCCCCACGCGTGTCTTCTGTCACCATGAAGACACTATCTCTCATTCTGAACGCGATATCACCTACTGACCCGTGCCCGGTACCGGCGAGGGGTCGCACTCAGTACTCCGCGACGAGGTTGGCCGCGATGTACTCGAGATCGATGTCCTCGCCGAGACCCGGCCGCTGTGGCATCGCCACCATGCCGTTCTCGTCGACGGGGTCGACGATGGACTTCAGGTGCGGCGGCACCCAGTCGTAGTCGACGTGCGGGTGCAGAAGACCGCGCTCGTACCACTGGACGTTGTTGGCGGCGCCGACGAGCGCGAGATTGGGGGCGCCGTTGCCGTGGATCTCGCAGTCGAGGCCGAAGCCCTCGGCCATGTGCATCGTCTTCAGGGCCGGGGTGATGCCACCGCCGTTCATGGCGCCGACGCGCAGGATGTCGCACGCGTCGTTCGCGATCCAGTCGGCACGGGACCGGTGCCTGCCCGGTGTGGTCTCGGGTCCGATCACCGGGGTGTCGATCTGGTCGGCGAGCCACTTGTACGAGCGCAGCGAGAACTCGTCCATCGGCTCCTCGAACCAATCGAACTTCAGCCGGTCCAGTTCGCGCCCGAGTCTCAGGGCGTCGGTGCGTGAGTACCAGTGGTACCCGTCGAGCATCAGCGAGAAGTCCTCGCCGACGGCGTCGCGGACCGCGGCGCACGCGTCGATGTCCCGGCTCAGGCTGGGGGCGCCCGGCAGCGGCGGCATCCAGGTGTGCAGTTTGATGCCCTGGTAGCCACGCCTTTTCAGCTCGACGGCGAAGTTCGCGTAGTCCTCCGGGGTGGCGAGGCCGCCGTCGATGTCGTCACCGCACATGGTGCTGGCATACGCCTTGACCTCGGTGCGCGCGCCGCCGAGCAGTTTCCACACGGGTGTGTCGAACTTGTTGCCCGCGAGGTCCCACAGCGCCTGGTCCAGGTAGCTGCAGGTGTGTTCGGGAAGCTCGACCGCCCGCGTGCGCTGCCGGATCGCCCACTTCTTGTCCGCCGCCTCCCGTGCCAGCGGGTCGGAACCGATGAGGACGGGCCGGAAATGCTGCTCCACCTGGTCCTGACGAAGGTAGTTCGGCTTGCCCAGGACGTACCCGCTGACGCCGTCGGAGTCGGTGATCCGCAGCAGCGCCCCGGTCGTCGGCACGGACGGGCCGGGATGGCGATGACCGTACGAGTCGACCGAGGTCCGTGCCTCCGTCTTGAAAACCTGCACGGCGACTTCTGTGATCACGCTGGACATGATGATTCGCTTCCTCTTCGAAATGTCTTATTTGCCCTGGCGGGCGACGTACTTGGCCATGGAGCGGTCGAGTTTCTCGGCGAAGTCGTCGGCGAAATCCTGCGCACTGAGCTGCCCGATGAGCACCTTCTGCCACTGGCCGAGCATCTGCACCTGAACGATCTTGCCGAAGTCCGGCAGGTAGTCCGGCGGCGTCACCAGCACGGTTTTCGGGTCGTCCAGTGCCGCGAGCGCGGCCTGCACCGACGGCATGCTCGCGAATTCCGGCGCGGAGCGGGCGGCCTTGTTGACCGGGATCTGCCCGACCCGCTCGTTCCAGTACGCCTGCGATTCCTGGGACGTCATGAACTCGAGGAACTTCCACGCCGCGGCCTGGTGCTTGCTGCTCTTGAACACGGTGTACGACGGGAACGGGTCGGTCATGACGGTGCGCTTTCCGTCCTCGTTACGCGGCAGGGCCACGGCGCCGGCCTTGTCGCCGAGCGCCTTCTGGTGGTTGCTCAGCGAGCCGAGGTTGTGCTGCATCATCGCCACGGATCCGCCGCCGAAGCTCGCGACCATCTGCGGGAAGCCGTTGTTGACGTCGGCGGTCGGGGTGGCGACGTCGTAGAGCGCTGCGAAGCGTTCGATGGCGTCGACCATCTCGGGACGGTTCAGCGTCGACTCGCCGTCCTCGAAGAAGCTCTCGATTCCGGTGCTGGCGAACATGTACTGCAGCAGTGGGTAGATCGATCCGGCGCCGCCGCGAATGGTGAATCCGTAACGGCCGTCGTCCTTGTCGGTCAGATCCTTCGCGGCCTCGAAGAACTCGTCGTAGGTGTCCGGCGGTTCGATCCCGGCCTCGGCGAACCAGTCGGCGCGATACCAGAGGGTGGCGTTGTTGCTGGTGTACGGGAGACCGAACAGATGCTCGCCACCACCGGATTCGCGTGCCGACTCGAGAATTCCGGCGTCGTACTCGTCGCGCTGCGGTGACGCCGCCATGAAGTCGTCGAGTGAGATGACCGCGTCCTGGGCGACGAGCGGGGCGAGGTAGGCGGTGGAGACGATGCCGAGATCCGGTGCCGAGCCGCCGGCGAGCGCGGTCTGGTACTTCTGCTGGGCGCTGTCCGACGGAAGGCCCACGTATTGGATGTCGATGCCGGGATTCGCGGCCTCGAACCGGCGGATCAGCTCCTCGTACAGCGGAGTGCGGTCCGGTCCGGCGTTGTTGTCCCAGAACGTGAGCTGGGCGTTGTTCGGATCGCCGAGGGCGCCGTCGGGCAGCGAGGTCTCGGAACTGCAGGAGGCGAGCACGAGCGTGGCCGCCGCCCCGACCAGGGTGGAGCGCAGGAGCGTTCGCCGGTTCATGTGGATCCTCTTTTCGAAAGTCATGATCAGCCCTTGACTGCGCCGGCGCTCAGGCCCTGGACGAGGTATTTCTGGATGACGGCGAAGACGGCGACCACCGGCACCGCGGCGATGAGACCGCCCGCGGCGAGAACTCCGAAGTCGACGTTGTAGGAGCCGATGGTGTAGCTGAGGCCGACCGGCAGCGTGAACTTCTCCTGGCTGCTGATGAACATCAGGCCGAACAGGAAGTTGTTCCAGCTGCCGATGAAGGCGAACGATCCGACGGCGATCAGGCCGGGGCGTAGCAGCGGCAGCATGATGATGCGGAACGCGCGCAGGCGTGAGCAGCCGTCGACCATCGCGGCTTCCTCGAGTTCGACCGGGATCTGCGCGATGAAACCTGCCATGAGCATGGCGGCCAGCGGAAGCTGGAACACGGTGTCGGCGACGATGAGTCCCGTCAGGTTGTTGACGAGGTTCATCTCGCGGAACACCTGGAACAGCGGGATGAGCAGCATGGCGCCGGGGACGAACTGGCTGCAGAGCAGGGCCATCACCAACGGGATCTTGGCGCGGAACTTGAAGCGGGCCAACGCGTATCCGGTGGCCAGCGCGACGAAGGTGGTCAGGACGAGCGACAATGCGGCAACGATGAGGCTGTTCTTGAAGAAGAAGCTGAAGCCGAGGGTGTTCCACACGGTGTCGAAGTGCTCGAACGTGATGGGCCAGGGGAGCATCGAGTTCGATCCGGCGGGCCGGAACGCGAACACGATCATCCAGTAGAACGGCACGAGTGTGAACAGCAGGTACAGGGCGAGCGGCAGTCCGACGCTGAACAGGCGCGGCTTCTTCGTGCGCACCCGCAGCTTCCCGGTGGTGTCCGGCTCGGGCAGCGCAACGGTGGGGCGATCGGTGGTGGTGGTCACGGCGGTCAGACCTTCTCACTGTTGAACTTGCTCAGGCGCAAGTAGAGGATCGAGCAGAACAGCAGGATCACGAATGCGACCGTGGTGAGTGCCGAGCCGTATCCGAAGTCCTGGGCGGTGGTCGCGAGCTGTGAGACGTACAGCGGGAGCGTCGTGGTGACGTCGGCGGGGCCGCCCGCCGTGAGGGTGTAGAGCAGATCGACGTTGTTGAACTCCCACACACCGCGCAGCAGCGTCGACAAGATGATGACGGCCTTCAGGTGCGGGAGGGTGACGAAGCGGAACCGCTGCCAGCGGTTGGCGCCGTCCACGTTGGCCGCCTCGTACAGGTCCTTGGGGGCGCTCTGCAGCTCGGCCAGGATGAGAATGGCGAAGAACGGAACACCGCGCCACAGTTCCGCGACGCCCGTCGCCCAGAACGCGGTGTCCGGATCGGCGATGGGAGCGGCGGTGCCGTCTCCGATGCCCATGTTCCCGAGAAGTTTGAACAGGCCCGTGGACGGGTTGTAGATCAGCAGCCAGATGCCGGTGGTGAGGACGCCGGAGACCGCCCAGGGGGAGAACACCAGGGCGCGGGCCAGGCCGCGGCCCCGGAACACCTCGTTGACCAGCAGGGCCAGCCCGAGGCCGAGGATCAGCTGGAACACGACCTGAAATCCCACCCATTTCGCGGTGGTGACCAGGCTGGTCCAGAAGAGGGAGTCGGCGAACATCAGCCGGAAGTTGTCGAGGCCGGCGAAACCGTTGTCCCACGGCGTCGTCGGATTGTAGTACTGCAGGCTGTAGTAGAAGACGCTGCCGACCGGGTAGAAGATGAAGACCGCCAGCAGGAGGACCACCGGCGCGATCAGGATGTAGGGGGCGGCGGCTCTGCGCCAGGCGGGTCTGCGGCGAATGCGACCGGGAGAGGCCGGCGCCGCCGCCGCGGTCCGCCCTCCTGGCCTGGGGGAGGTGGTGGTGACCATGGTGCACGCTCCGAGGTTCGGTGCCGGTCGCGCCGGCGGGTCAGGGGATTGTGGCTATTGCTGCTGACGCGAGATCACCGAGGGTGGCGCGTCAGCGGGGAAGGAGATGGGGAACGACTGCGGCCTCCGGCCTTCCCGGTGAGCCCGATGTGCTCGGGCCTCCGGTGGCGGTGCGTCCTATCGTTCATGTATGTGAACTCACGTTCTCTATGTGAATTGTCGAACTCACTATGACGGCAGTCACAAGGTCCTGTCAAGCGTGATCGGCTAGACGTTGCACCGGATCCAGTCGGCGGCCCCGGCCTGCATGTCGGCCGAAAACCGGTGCCCGCCCGCGAACCACTGCGTGGTCAGCGCGTCGGATCCGACGTACGCGCGTCGCAGCAGGCTCTCGGAGTCCCGCATCCCCTGCGGGCCGAAGTGCGAATCGTCCCGCGCGAACTGAACCAGCAGCGGCCGCGGCGCAGCGCATGCGGCGACCTCCGGCCAGTCGCAGACCGCCGGCAGGCCTGGAGTGATCATCAGCCACGTCGTGTCGTCTGCCCTGCCGTCCGCGACGTCGGCAAAAGTGCTCATCATCGCGGTGATCACCCCTGCTCGCAGGCGCGTCGAACACGCCAGCAGGTGTGCGACGCGAGCCCCGCCGCCCGAGAATCCCGCCGCGGCCACCCTGTTCGGATCCACGCCGTCGGTCGCGAGGAGAACGTTCAGCGCCCGCAGGTCCTCGGCGACGACCTTGGCGGCGAGCGAGGTGCCGGTCAGGGTCGCTGCCTTGGCGAGGCCGTTCTCGTGCTCGCGGGCCGCCGCCTCGTATCGGCGCAGGCGAACCTCGGGGGTGTCGAGCCCGGGTGGGCATGCGGTGAAACCCGCCGACCTGGCGCGGTCCGGCAGTTCCGGCCAGGGCACGCGCCTGCTGCCCCAGGGGAAGGCGTCGTGCACGAGTACGACGAAACCCGCCTGCACCAGCCCCGTTGCGACGGCCAGGCCGTCGTACCCCCGTGTCCGGAGTTCGGCGACGGCCGGTGTGACGCCGTCGGGGCCATCGGCCACCTTCTCCTTGCCGTAGAACTTGACGCCGTCGTGGGCGTGCATCAGCAGGACCGCGGGACGTGCGGCGGTCTCGGCGGGCCGGTCGGGGCGCAGGAGCCAGGCCGCGGTGTCCGGACCGTCGTCACCGGCCGCCCACGTGAGTTCGCGACCGGCGACGCCGTCTCGGGTCCACGACCTGCCGTACCGCACGTCGGGGGTGGCCGCCGCCTGTTCGCCGGGCACGCCGAGGGCGTCGCGAACGGCGTCGCGGCGTCGATCGGCGGGGGTCGATCGTGGACAGTGGGGCGAAAGGTGTGTTCCCATGTGTGAACTCCGTCTTGTCTACCGAATCCTGTTGTCGAACTGCCGAGGGGTTTTCACATGTCCGAAAGAACCGTCGATCGCATCGTCGCGCACGCCTATCCGTGGGACGTGCTCGGTGATCCGCACTTCGTCGACCGTGCGCGCGCCCTCGGGGTCGCCGAGATCTCGCTCGCCGCCAGCTATCACTCGACCCGCGCCGCAACGCCCCTGCATCCGGCCCACAAGGTGGTCGACGCCCACCACGCTGCGCTGTACCGCCCCATCCGGACCGCCGCGTGGGACGGCCACACCGTCACGGCCAAGGCGGCGACCTGGGCCGGTTCCGAGGATGCGTTCGCGGATGCGGCTCGAATCCTGATCGACGCCGGCATCGAGGTGAACGCATGGATCGTGCTGTCCCACAGCACCGTTCTGGGGCATGCGCATCCGGGCGCCACCGTCGTCAACTGCTTCGGGGACCGCTACCCCTACGCGCTCGCGCCCGGGCACCCGGACATCGTCCGGTACGCCCTAACCCTCGCGGTGGAGGCGGTGCGCGGCGTCGCCCTCCACGGTGTGTCGATCGAAGCGTGCGGACAGCTGGGTATCGCGCACGTCGGCCCGCACGAGAAGACCGATGGCGCCTATCCGGGAATCGGCGACACGCTGATGTCGATCAGCTGCACCGAACGGGAACGGGCACTGTGGGCAGATCGTGGCGTCGATCCGGACAAGCTGACGGCCAAACTGCGTGCCGGCGTGGATGCGCTGACCACGGGCACCCTCGCCCCGGACGCCGCGATCACCGACGTCCTCGACGAGACGGAGGCCGAGGCGGTGCTGTCCGTGCGCCATGCGCAGGCCGATGACCTCCGGGTTGCGGTGCTCGGCGCAGTGCGAGCCGAGATCCCGTCGGCCCGCGTCACGCTGCACGGTCATCCGAACCCCTGGAAGACCGGGCCTTCGCCGGCGCTGACGTCCGCCGCTGCGGAAGACGTCGACGCCGTGCTCGTCTCGGCCTGGCCGGGAACCGCGGAGACCGTCGCCGTCACCACGCAGACCCGGGCGCTCGTCGGTGACGCCGTCGACGTCGGGGCCTACGTGTCGGTGTTGCCGCCGAAGAACCTGGACGACGTGAGCGGCCACGTCGCAGCCACGGTCGCGGCCGGCGCCAACGAGCTGCACCTGTATCACCTCGGGTTGGTCAACGCGGTGCAGCTCGCCGCGTTGGGCCGTATCATCCGCGACTTCTCGGTCTGACGCAGTCGAGGTGGGCGCCCACGGCGCCCACCTCGGGATGTCACCGCATCCGCTGTCCGAGCGGGTGGTCGCAGAACGCTCCGCCGACCCGCTGGAGGATCGGGTCGTCGAAGGACCACTCGTGGTCGGCGAGGAACTCGTCCGCGAACACCTCCGCGTCGTCCCGGGGTTCGTACCCGATGGCGGCGCCCTCCGCTGCGGACCACCAGCTGCGCGTGTTCCGCGAGATGCCCCACACGGTGTGAAATCCCTTGGCGGAGTCTGATAGTGCGGCCTCGATCAGGCGAGCGGTGTCGGCCGGGGACATCCAGGACGCGAGCCCGCGGTAGTTGGGCGGGCGGTCGAAGCTCGAGCCGATGCGCAGGTTGACGACGTCGATGCCGAAACGGTCGTGGTAGAGCCGGCCCAGTGCCTCGACCGCTGCCTTGCTCCAGCCGTAGAACCCGTCCGGGCGCGGCGGAACGTCGCCGGGCAGCGGGTCACCGCCGGCCTCCGCGTGCGTCCAGAAGCCCACGGCATGGTTGCTCGACGCTGCGATCACGCGCGTCACGCCGTGCGCGACGGCGGCCTCGAACACCGCCTGGGTGCCGTCGACGTTGACGGACAGAATGTTCTCCCACGAGTCCTCGGTGCTGAGTCCGCCCAGGTGGAGCACGGCGTCGACACCGTCGACCGCGGCGGCCACGGCGGCGCGGTCGGTGACCGAACCCTGTACGTACTCCTCGTGTTCGGGGTCGATGTCGGTGATGTCGGCGATGTCGAACAGGCGGAGGGTGCGGCCGGGCTTGCGGAGCAACGGCCGCAGCATCTTGCCCATGTTTCCTGCGGCGCCGGTGATCAGCAGACGCGAGGCGGTGTCGGTCATGTCTTCTCGTACCTCTCTGGGAGTAAGTCTTGTAATGCACATCACGGTAGTACATACTTCGAAACGAAGTCACTACCTTGGCATAGATTCACGTATGTGAACAATATATATGGGGATCGGCCGTCTACTTCACACTCCCACTCGGATCGTCCGGCACGTTCCTGCCGGTGAAGGGATCTCCCACCATCATGGCAACAGTCGCATTCCACGGCGTCACCAAGTTGTTCCCCGGCGGCGACAAGGCCGCGGTCGACCACCTGGACCTCCACATCGACGACGGCGAATTCCTCGTCCTCGTCGGACCGTCCGGCTGCGGGAAGTCGACGTCCCTGCGCATGCTCGCCGGACTCGAAGACGTGGACAAGGGCACGATCGCCATCGGCGGCAACGACGTCACCGAGTTCCAGCCGAAGGACCGTGACATCGCCATGGTCTTCCAGAACTACGCCCTCTACCCGCACATGACGGTGGGGGAGAACATGGGCTTCGGTCTCCGGATCGCCGGCGAGGACAAGGCGGAGATCAAACGGCGCGTCCAGGACGCCGCCAGGATCCTCGACCTCACCAAGTTCCTCGACCGCAAGCCCAAGGCCCTCTCCGGTGGCCAGCGGCAGCGAGTGGCCATGGGGCGCGCCATCGTTCGCAAACCGCAGGTGTTCCTGATGGACGAGCCGCTGTCCAACCTCGACGCCAAGCTCCGCGTGCAGACCCGCGCGCAGATCTCGGCGCTGCAGCGCCGGCTCGCCACCACCACCGTCTACGTGACGCACGATCAGGTCGAGGCCATGACGATGGGTGACCGCGTCGCCGTCCTGAAAGACGGAGTGCTCCAGCAATGCGACACTCCCCGTCGCATGTACGAGCACCCGAACAACGTGTTCGTCGCCGGGTTCATCGGCTCGCCCGCGATGAACCTGCTCGAACTTCCCCTCGTCGACGGAGGTGTCAGCTTCGGCGGCTCCGTGGTCCCCGTTCCGCGTGCCGCGATTGCCGGGATCGGGGAGCACTCGGTCACGCTCGGTGTGCGTCCCGAGGATCTCGCGATCACCACGGGCAGCGGGCTCGACGTCACCATCGACGTCGTCGAGGAACTCGGCGCCGACGCATATGTGTACGGCCAGGCGGACATTCACGGGCGCAAGCAGCCCATCGTCGTTCGCGCCGACGGTCGCATCCCGCCCAAGCGCGGAGAGGTGATCACGCTGTCGTACGCGGCCGAGCGCACCCACCTGTTCTCCACCGTCACCGGTGAACGGCTCGTCGACTAGCGGCGACCCGATTCTCCGACGGACACCCGACCACATCGATCAAGGAGTAAGACCATGCTCGACGGAGTTCTCTTCTTTCCTGTCACCCCGTTCGACGACAACGGCGACGTCGATCTGCCCGCACTGGCACAGCACATCGAATCCGGTGTCGCGGCCGGACCGGGCGGAGTGTTCGCCGCGTGCGGCACCGGCGAATTCCACGCACTGTCCGCGGCCGAGTTCCGGACCGTCGTGGAAACGGTGGTCGCGGTCACCGGCGGCCGGGTCCCCGTCTTCGCCGGCGCCGGAGGGCCGCTGCCCGTCGCGAAAGAGTTCGTGGCCGCCGCCGCGGACGCGGGCGCCGACGGCATCCTGCTCCTGCCGCCCTACCTCGTCGGAGCGCCTGCCGACGGCCTCGTGGAGTACGTGAGGCAGGTGTCGGAGTCGAGCGACCTCCCGGTCATCGTGTACCACCGCGCGAACGGCCAGTTCACCGAGCAGAGCGCTCTCGAGGTCGCGCGACTGCCGAAGGTCGTCGGGTTCAAGGACGGCGTCGGCGACCTCGACCTGACGTCGCGAATCGTGCGCACGCTGCGGGATTCTCTCGGCGACAAAGAGTTTCAATTCTTCAACGGCCTCCCGACGGCCGAGGTCTCGCAGCAGGCCTACCGGAGCATCGGCGTCACCCTCTACTCGTCGGCGACGTTCGCCTTCGCCCCGGACGTGTCGCTCGCCTACTACCGGGCACTCGAGGAGGACGACACCGAACTGGTCGACTCGCTCAACCGCGAGTTCTTCCATCCGCTGGTCCGGCTCCGCGACACCACTCCCGGATACGCGGTCGCGCTGGTGAAGGCGGGCGTGACCTTCACCGGCCTCGACGCCGGTTCGGTGCGGGCGCCGCTCGTCGACGCCAGCGCCGAGCACAGGTACGCATTGGAGCAGATTCTGGCAGCGGGCCGGAAGGTGCTGGCGCAGTAGCGTCTTCGATCAWCGGCGGGTTGGAGGACCCGCCGATGATCGAAGAGCGTCTGCACTAGTCGGCGGCGGCCACGAGCGGCTCGAGCGTGAGGTCGGGCAGCTCCTTCTGGATGTACTGCAACCGCCACTTGTCGCTGACGAGGGCCAGCATCACCCCGTCCGACCGGGTGAACACCTCGACACCGCGCTGACGGTTCAGCTCGTCGGCCGACTCGGCGTCGGTGCGCCGCGCCAACGCGTAGCCCAGCGGTTCCATCCGGGCCTCGACGTTGAACTCGGCCTTCATCCGCGCCGCGACCACCTCGAACTGCATGGGGCCGACGGCGGCCATGACGGGCGAAGCGTCGCCGCGGAGGTCGTTGCGGAGGATCTGCACGACACCTTCGGAATCGAGCTGATCGACGGCCCGCCGGAACTGCTTGTACTTGCCCGCGCTCTCGGCCCGAAGGATGGAGAAATGCTCCGGCGCGAACGACGGGATCGGCGGGAACTCCACCTTCTTCTCGAAGAACAGGGTGTGACCGGGGGCGAGTGCGGTGGCGTTCACGAGTCCCACCACGTCGCCGGGGTACGCCGATTCGACGGTCGAACGCTCACGGCCGAACACGGTCTGCGCGTACTTCGTCGTGAACGGTTTACCGGTCTGGGCGTGGGTGACCACCATGCCGCGCTCGAAGACGCCCGACACGATGCGCATGAATGCCAGCCGGTCGCGGTGCGCGGTGTCCATGCCGGCCTGGACCTTGAAGACGACCGCGCTGAACGGGTCCGTGACGTCGCGGGGGGTGCCGTCGACGTCCTCCCGCGCGCGCGGCGGTGGCGCCAGCTCGACGAGCGTGTCGAGGATCTGGCGGACACCGAAGTTGAGCATCGCCGACGCGAAGATCACCGGCGACGTCTGACCGCCGAGGAACAGCTCCTGGTCGTGGTCCTGACCGGTGGCCGACAGCAGTTCGCTCTCCTCCGCGGCGGTCTCCCACTCGGAGCCCTCCTTCGCGAGGGCGGCGTCGGCGTCCATGACCTCTTCGGGGGCGATCTTCGCGCCGCCGGCGGTGCGCGTGAACCGGATGTACTCCCGCGGGGCACCGTCCTCGCCGCGCCGGAGCAGGCCCCGGAAATCGCCGGCGATCCCGACGGGCCAGTACAGGGGAGTGGGGGTGAGCCCGATGCGTTCCTGGATCTCGTCGAGAAGCTCCAGCGGCGTCTGGCCGGGCCGGTCCCACTTGTTGATGACCGTGATCACCGGGATTCCGCGGTGACGGCACACCTGGAACAGCTTCAGCGTCTGCGGTTCGAGACCCTTCGCGGCGTCGATCAGCATGACGGCGGCGTCGACCGCGGTCAGGACGCGGTACGTGTCCTCGGAGAAGTCGGAGTGGCCGGGCGTGTCCACCAGGTTGATCACGTTGTCGACGGGTTCGTCCGCCGACGCCTCGGTGGAGCGGTAGTTGAACTGCAGGGCGGTGGAGCTGACCGAGATGCCGCGGGCCTTCTCCATCTCCATCCAGTCGGACACCGTCGACTTGCGGCCCGCCTTGCCGTGGACGGCGCCCGCTTCGGAAATGACTTTCGCGTGCAGCGCGAGCGCCTCCGTCAGCGTCGACTTACCGGCGTCGGGATGCGAGATCACGGCGAACGTGCGGCGACGCGACGCCTCGGCCCGGACACCCTTCTCGGATTTCCCCTCCGATGAGCCGGACGCGGCGGCAGGCGCCGCCTCGGCTGGAATGGTGTCGGCCGAGTCGGACGGGGTAGTCAACGAAGAACCTCTCGGGGGACGGAATGCGTGCAGGAAGGCCGTGTGGCCGCATACCAGGTTACTCGGGTGCCGAGGACCCACTCGCAGCACAGTCACATCCAGGGAGAAGTAACGATCGGAGGCCGGTGGGGGATTTATATGGGTGAGTCGTCGGGGCGCTCCGGAGTTCACCGTTTCTGCGTTCGGACACCCGTATGTGCAGGAGGAAGACAGTGAGCAAGTTCACCGACGAGATGTACGCGACCGCGGCGAGCAGCACCCGTGGTCTCAACACGGGTGAGCCCGACGCGCCACTGCGACAGCCGTGGGGCGAGATCCACAAGGCGGCGCGGCGCATGGCGGGCGCGCTGGCCGAGACAGGCATCGGCCACGGCGACGCCATCGGCATCCTCGCCGGTCAGCCTGTCGACATCGCGCCCTCCTGCCAGGGCACCTGGATGCGCGGCGCGTCCGTCACCATGCTGCATCAGCCGACCCCGCGAACCGACCTGGCCGTGTGGGCCAAGGACACCGAAACCGTCATCACCATGATCGAGGCCAAGGCCGTCATCCTCGGTGCGCCGTTCGACGCCGCCAAGCCGCTGCTCGAGGAACGCGGCATCACCGTGGTGACGGTGGCCGAGCTGAACGAGGGCACGCCCATCGACCCGGTCGAGACGTTCGAGAGCGACATCGCCCTGCAGCAACTCACGTCGGGTTCCACCGGTTCGCCCAAGGCCGTGCAGATCACGCACGAGAACTTCTACACCAACGCCTACGCCATGATCGACCGCATCAAGTTCTCCATCGAGGACGACGTGATGATCAGCTGGCTGCCGCTGTTCCACGACATGGGCATGGTCGGGTTCCTCAGCGTGCCGATGCAGGTCGGTGCGGAGGTCGTGAGCATCACCCCGATGGACTTCCTCCGCACGCCGCTGCTGTGGGCGGAACTGATGGGCAAGTACAAGGGCACCGTCACGGCCGCCCCCAACTTCGCGTACTCGCTGCTCGCCCGCCGCCTCAAGCAGGCGGAAGACGGCGCCGTCGACCTCAGCACCGTCCGATACATGTGGAACGGCGCCGAGCCCGTCGACCCCGAAACGATGAACAAGCTCGCCGAGGCCGGCGCCCGGTTCGGGCTGAACCCGTCCGCACTCGCCCCCGTCTACGGCATGGCCGAGACCACCCTCGCGGTTTCCATCCCGGATCCGGACCAGGGCCAGGTCCTCGACCGTGTGGACCCGGATCTCCTCGAGGCGATGCAGCGTGCCGTCCCGTCGAGCAAGCCGAACGCGCGTGCCCTCGCCACCCTCGGAAAGATGGTGCCGAACCTCGAGGGACGCGTCGTCGACAGCGAGGGGGAACTGCTCCCGACCCGCGGCGTCGGCATCATCGAGGTCCGCGGCAAGGCGGTCACCCCCGGGTACATCACACTCGACGGGCACAAGCCCGCGCAGGACGCGGACGGCTGGCTGAACACCGGCGACGTCGGCTACTTCACCGAAGAGGGCCTCGTCGTCGTGTGCGGTCGCGTCAAGGACGTCATCATCATGGGCGGCCGCAACATCTACCCGACCGACATCGAACGGGCCGCGGGCACCGTCGCCGGAGTGCGTCCCGGCAATGCGGTGGCCGTCCGCCTCGACGCCGGGCAGAAGCGGGAAAGCTTCGCCGTCGCGGTCGAGACCAACGACTACCAGGACCCCGAGACGGTCAAGCGCATCGAGCACGAGGTCGTGCACGCCGTGTTCTCCGAGGTCGGTGTGCGACCCCGCACCGTCGCCGTCCTCGGTCCCGGCAGCATCCCCAAGACGTCGTCGGGCAAACTCCGCCGCGCCACGTCCGCGTACCTGGTGGGGTAGGCGCTCCGCGCCCGTGCGCGGTTGGAGAGTCCAGAGACTCGTTAACCACTCACGGGCGCGAAGCGCCTAATGCAGGCGGTTCTGCGCGGCCTCGAGCCCCATGCGCAGGACCAGTTCGACGGCGTCGGCGGATTCCTCGCAGACGAGGTCGAGTTCCTTGCGTTCCACCGACGAGAACGGCTTCAGCACGTACGACGCCGGATCCATCCGTCCGGGGGGACGGCCGATCCCGACGCGGGTGCGCAGATAGTCCTTGGTGCCGAGCGACTGCGAGATGGACCGCAGTCCGTTGTGCCCGCCCTCGCCGCCGCCCTGCTTGAGGCGGATGGTCCCGAAGTCGAGGTCGAGTTCGTCGTGGATGACGACGATGTTGCCCGGGTCGACGGAGAAGAACCGGGCCAGCCCGGCGACGGCGGAGCCGGACAGGTTCATGAACGACCGCGGCTTGGCGAGGATCGTCGGACGGCCTTCGAGCCGTCCCTGGACGATTTCGGCGCCGCTCTTCTTGTGCGCGCTGAACTTGCCACCCATGCGCGCGGACAGCACGCCGGCCACCATGAAGCCGACGTTGTGCCGGGTCTTCTCGTACTGCGGTCCGGGATTGCCCAGACCCACCACCAGGGCGGTGTCTTCACTCACCGACAGGGTCCTTCCGTGCGTCAGGGGGTCGTGTCAGACGACAGCGGCGCGTCACCCCGGGACAATCCGGGACGACGCGCCGCCGACATCAGTGCGGTTGCGAGAGGATCAGCTCTCGGCGCCCTCTTCGGCCGGAGCCGCGGCGGTCTCGGCTGCGGCTTCGCCGGTCTCCTCTTCGAGGTCGGCAGCGGTCGGGGCTGCGACGACGTTCACGATGAGCAGTTCCTCGTCGGCCTGCAGGGTCGAACCCTTGGGCAGCTCGAGCTGGTTGGCGAGGATCTGGGTGCCGACCTCGAGGCCCTCGACCGAAACCTCGATCTGCTCGGGGATGTGCAGCGCGTCCGCTTCGAGGGAGATCGTGGCGGCGTCCTGCGCGACCAGGGTGCCGGAAGCGGCCTCACCGGTGACGACGACGGGGACGTCGACGGTGACCTTCTCGCCCTTCTTGATGACGAGGAGGTCGGCGTGCTCGATGTAGTTGCGGATCGGGTGAACCACGACCGACTTGGTGAGCGCGACCTGCTCCTTGCCCTCGATGTCGAGGGTCAGGATGGCGTTGGTGCCGTGCGCGCGCAGGATCGCGGCGAAGTCGCGGGAGGGCACGTTCAGGTGGCGGGGATCCTCGCCGTGGCCGTACAGGACTGCGGGGACCTGGCCGTCGCGGCGTGCGCGGCGGGCGGCGCCCTTGCCGAACTCGGTGCGCACGGCGGCTACGAGGCGATTTTCGTCAGACATGGTGAAACGGCTCCTACAACTCACGGTGGTAACTGGCGGGCGGTTCGAGTCGGCGAGGGACGAACGCGCGACGGCCAGGAGCGAAACGCTCGAGCAGAGCCGTAGCCGCGTCGATCACGGTGAGCCAGCCAATTGGAACTTCTGGTTCACCCTCGCCGAGACAACTTATGGAACTCTACCGGATGGGCCGCTGACCTGCTAATCGGGTGCCGCCGGGCGGGTGGTGCGACCGCGCCGGTCCGGCGGCAGGTAGTGGTGTGGCTCACAACGCCGGGGGTAGCCTCGGCGTTGTGAGCGCTGAACGTCCGACCGCCGACCGGCTGACCGCAGTGGCAACCGGTGTGGATCTGCCGCGACATGCGCGGCTGCTCAGCCGGGTGCACGACGCCGTGCTCTCCGGGCAGCGGCCGCCGGCGCTTCCGCGGGGCGTGGTGGCGCGGTCGTGGTCCCGTCTGCAGGCGGGCGGTGTGAGCCCGGACCATTGCGCCGACGTGGAGCCCGCCGACTTCTCCGAGATCGAGGCGCGGCGCACCCGCACGGCGCTGCGCACCGTGCTTCCGGAGTTGCGCAGCACGTTGACGCAGGTCGCGGAGGACGCGAATTTCATCGTCGTCATCGCCGATGCCGACGGTGTCCTGTTGTGGCAGGAGGGATCCCGCGGGGTCCGGAAAGCGGCCGACGCGCTCGGGTTCACGGAGGGTGCGCGCTGGGCCGAACAGGCCGTCGGTACCAACGCGATCGGCACCGCCCTGATCGAAGATGCTGCGGTGCAACTCTTCTCGGCCGAACACTACGCGCCTACGCATCACGGCTGGTCCTGCACCGGGTCGCCGGTGCACGACCCGCGCACCGGCGAGATCCTCGGCGTGGTCGACATCAGCGGGTCGGCGATGTCCGTCCATCCGACCACCGTCGCGCTGGTCCGCACCGCGGTGCGTCTGGCCGAGGCGACATTGTGGCGTGAGCACACGGCCCAACTGGACAGGCTGCGCGGCCGGGCGGCACCGTTGCTCGCGTCGGCGGGAGGTCCGGCGCTGGTCGTCGACAAGCACGGGTGGGTCGCGGAGGCGAGTGGCATCGCGGCGCCGGAGCGGGTCGCGCCGCCGAGCCTCGACAAGCCGCTGCTCGTCCCGGGGCTCGGGCTGTGCGTGCCCGAACCGCTCGGCGACGGCTGGCTGGTGCGCCGGCACGTCGACGGGGCTGCCATCGAACTGGAACTCGACCTCGGCGATGCGCCGCACGTGACGGTCCGGGGCGACGTCAACTGGACTCGGGCGCTCTCGCCGCGACACGCTCAGATCCTGCGGGTGTTGTCGGCGGCGGGAACGGCGGGCGTCGACGCCGCCTCGCTCAGCGAAGCGTTGTTCGGCGACCGCGACCACGTGGTGGCGGTCCGCGCCGAGGTCTCGCGTTTGCGCAAGAGCCTCGGCGCGGTCCTGAGCACCCAGCCGTATCGATTCGCGGCCGGTGTGACGGTCCGGCGCGTCGGGTAGGCGCGGTCAGGCCTGCTTCGCCGCACTGATGCCGGCGCGGCGGCCGTAGAAGCTGCCGTCGCCGAGGGATGTGCCGCTGGCGTAGCCACCTGCGCACACCCCGGACGTGCACCGTCCCGCCGCGAAGAGGCCGGGAATGGGTTCGCCGGAGACGTGCAGGACCTCGGAGTTCACGGTCGTCCGCAGGCCGCCGAGGGTGAATCCGAGCGTGAACCCGCGCAGGTCGAGGGCGGCGACGGGGGAGCCGATCGGCTTCACCCACTCGGACTTCTTGTGCAGCAACGGGTCCGACCCTTCGGCGGCGTGCTTGTTGTACACCTCGACGGTCGACTGGAGTGCGCCTGCGGGCAGGCCCATGTCGGATTCGAGTTCCTCGACGGTCTCCGCCGCCCACTTCGGCTGGGCGCGCAGGAACGGCGTTGCCGTGGTGGCGGCCGCGCCCTCCTCGTAGGACGCCTCGTCGATAATGAGAAACGCCTGGTTGTCCTGGTGGAACAGGGTCATCTGGCCGATGCGACCGGAGTACGTGTCTTCCGGGACGTAGCGCTGCCCCCGGCCGTTGACGAGGATGCCGCGGACGACCAACTGGGGGTCGCAGAGAAACGCGACCTCGGTGGCGTCCATGTGGGCGAGGTCGGCGCCGAGGGCCTGCGCCATGAGGATCGAGCGCCCGTCGTGCTCCTCGATGGCGGCGCCGGGGCGGCCGATGAGCCGCGGCGCGTGGGCCTCGATCATCTTGTCGTTGTACGCGAAGCTGCCGGTCGCGAGGACGACGCCGCGACGCGCCCGCACGGCCACCTCCTTGCCGTACTGTTTGGCGACGATCCCGACGACGCGTCCGGTGTCGTCGGCGATGAGCGTCTGGACGCGCATGTCGTATTCGGCTCGGACCCCGAGCTTTTCGGCTGTCTCGACGAGCGGCTTCATGAGCATGTAGCCGCCGCCCTTCTCGCCGGTCCGCTTGCCGTCCATCTGCGGAACGTGCCCGCGCGGCGCGGGGGTGGCGATCTCGTTGAACGGCGCCGCGTTCTCGCCGCCGGAGTACATGAGCCCGTCGTCGAACGGGGGCTCCCAGCCGGGTTCGCCCCAGAAGCTCTCCTTGAACGGGACCCCGCAGTCGACGAGCCAGTTGTAGTGCGCGACGCTGCCCTCGCAGTAGTCGRTGATCTTCTCCTCGTCGGCGCCCGGGCCGAGCGCCGCCATCATGAACGTCTTCATGTTCTCGACGGAGTCGTCGAATCCACACGCCTTCTGCAGCGGCGTCCCGCCGCCGAGGTAGATGAAGCCGCCGGCGAGTGCGGCGGCACCGCCCCATCCGCTGGTGCGCTCGAGGACCAGGACGTCGGCGCCGGCCCGCGCCGCCTCGATGGCGGCGGACACACCGGCGATGCCGTAACCCGCGATCACGACGTCGGCCTCGTAGTCCCACTCGGTGACCGTTGGTGCGGACCGGGGGCGGATCGGTGTGGCGTCGACCATGGGTGGAAGTCCTCTCGGGCGGTCACAGGCGTAGTGTGACGTGGGTTACCCCCAAACGGTAACCTGTTACAAAACCCGATTCGGTGGATCTCCCGATGAGTGGGACGTCGCGCTCGGACACGGGCGTGGGCCCGGCCGCCCGACGGGGCTACTTCGCGAGGGTCCGGACCTCGGCGAGGAACCGGTCGAGATCGTCCGGGGAGCAGAAATAGTGCGGCGACGCCCGCACCACGGCGTCCAGCCCGCGGGCGCTCATGTCCAGCAGCGTCGACCCGCGCAGGCTGGCGGTGACGGTGACGTCGCGGGCGGCCAGCTGCTTCCGGACGTCGCCGGGGTCGAACCCGTCGACGGTGAACGAGACGATTCCACACCGGCGGGCGCCGAGGTCCCGCACGGTGACGCGGGGGATCGCCGCGAGCCCCGACCGGAGGTGCTCGGCCCCGGCCGCCACCGCCGCCTCCACCTCGTCCATCCCGAGGGTGAGGAGATAGTCGGCGGCCACCCCGAGTCCGAGGCGGGCGGCGACGTCGCACTCCCAGAACTCGAACCGGCTGGCATCGGTCGCGAGGCGGTACGCGTCCGCCGCGGTCCACTCCGCGCTGTGCAGGTCGAGCGCGGCCGGTTCGAGCGTCGCGGCCAGCTCCGGCCGCACGTAAAGGAAGCCGGTGCCCCGCGGCGCGCGCAGCCACTTGCGTCCCGTGGCGGAGAGGGCGTCGACGCCCAGTTCGCTCACGTCGAGGGCGATCTGGCCGACGGACTGGCACGCGTCGAGTAGTACCAGCGCGCCGTGCGAATGTGCCAGCTCCGTCACCTCGCGGACGGGGTTGACCAGGCCGCCGTTGGTGGGCACGTGCACGAGGGACACGAGACGGACCCGGTCGTCGAGGAGCGTCTCCAGGGCGGCGACGTCGATCTGGCCTGCGGGGTCGCTGGGGATCACGTCGACCGTCGCGCCGACGGACCGGGCCCGCTGCAGAACGGCGATGGCGTTGCTGGCGTACTCGACCTCCGAGATCAGCACGCGGTCACCGGCCCGGAGCGGGACGGCATGGAAAAAATCGTTCCAGGCGGTGGTGGCACTGTCCACCAGGGCGATGCTGTCGGCGCTCGCCCCGATCAGCCGGCCGAGGGACGACTTCACGGCCGCGAGATCGTCGGCCCGTTCGGCGGCCGCGACGTAGCCGCCCACGTCGGCCTCCCGGCGCAGGTGCGCGAACACGGCGTCCAGGACCGGCGTCGGCGGAAGGGAGGAGCCGGCGCTGTCCAGGAACACCTTGTCGAGGCAGCCCGGGGTGTCCCGTCGCGCCTGCTCGAGGTCGAGCATGTCCGATACCTCCCTTTTCGCAGTGAATGCACTCGAACGTACATGTGCAGGTTCTCGAGAAGTATGCCGTTGGGGCGTGCATCGGCGGCCGAGGCGCTCTAATGTCGATAACGACGTTCAGGCGGCGCCCGAAGGGGAGGGTCGAATGGCTACAGCAGTTCAGTCCGTCGAGGCAACGTGTTTCACGTCGCGGCCGGCGGCGGAGGCGTACCTCGGTGGTGTGTGTTTCAAACTGGGGCCACCGCAGCTGATCGGCGCGGAATTGGAGTGGCTGACCGCGCAACTGCCGGAATACGTGCGCCCCGACCTCGCCGCTCTCGCCGAAGCTCTCGGGCCGCACACCCCCAGAACCATCGATCCCTCTTCTCCTGCTCAGCCCCTTCCCGGTGGCAGCGCCGTCACGGTCGAACCCGGCGGACAGATCGAACTGTCCAGCGCCCCCTATTACTCCGCACGCGAATTGTGCGACTATCTCGCCGCCGATCAGGCGGTTCTCGCGGACCTGCTGTCGACCCGATCGATCCTCATGTCGTCCGAGGCCGCGGACACCCGCCGGCCCGCGCAACGTCTCCTCCAATCGCCGCGGTACTGCGCCATGGAATCCCGCTTCACCGGCATCGGGCCCTTCGGGAAGCTGATGATGTGCAACACCGCCGCAACGCAGATCAGCGTGGACGCCGGGGCCGATCCGGTTGCGGTGGAGAGGCGGTGGCACCTGCTCCATGCCATCGGGCCCGCATTGATCGCGGCCTTCGCGTGTTCGCCGCGGCTCTACGGGGTACCCGACGGGCAGTGGGCGTCGCAGCGAATGCGTACGTGGCTCGAACTCGATTCGCCGCGCACCATCGGAACCCCGCACATCGCGGACTATGCGGGGTGGGTGCTGGACGTGCCGTTGCTGTGCATCCGCAACGACGGAACGGACTGGACGGCGCCCGACGGTGCAACTTTCGCGGACTGGGTCGAGGGCGCGTTGGACGACGTGATCGGACGTCCGACGCCCGCCGACCTCGATTATCACCTCACCACCCTGTTTCCGCCCGTTCGTGCGGCCGGTCATCTCGAAGTGCGCTATCTCGATGCGCAACCGGGCGACCAGTGGCGGGTTCCCATTGCGGCGATCGACGCGCTGCTGTCGGGTCCGGGTGCCATGGCCGAGGCGCTCGACGCGGCGCTGCCCACCGCCGAACGCTGGCGGGACGCGGCCGAGTTCGGCCTGGCCGACCTCGAACTGCGCGCTGCGGCAACAGCTCTGCTGTCGCTTGCGGCGGCGTACTCGCCCGACCCCGAATTCGTCAGACTGCTCGATGCCGCCGCCGAACGATGTTGCCGGGGCCAGGCCCCGAGCGAGGAACGCTGATGGGTACCCGCGAGAAGATCGAGACGGTGTTGACACGGGCGCGGGAGCGCACCGCCGGGTTGACGGACTGTGTCGACGGGGAGGACCTCGTCGCACAGCATTCCCCGTTGATGAGCCCGCTCGTGTGGGATCTCGCGCACATCGGCAATCAGGAAGAATTGTGGCTCGTGCGGGACGTCGGCGGCCGTGAACCCGTCCGCCGCGACATCGACGAGTTGTACGACGCATTCAAACATTCGAGGAACTCCCGGCCCTCCCTGCCGCTGCTGAGCCCGGACGCGGCCAGGGATTACATACGCACCGTTCGAGACAAGGTGTGGGACGTCCTCGACCGAAGCACGTTCCGGGGCCGGCCGCTCGAGGAGAACGGATTCGCGTTCGGCATGATCGCGCAGCACGAACAGCAGCACGCGGAAACGATGCTCGCCACCCACCAACTGCGTTCCGGTGCAGCGGTGTTGACCGCGGAGAGCGCGCCGCGTGTCGGTGGGGCGATCGCCGAGGACGAAGTGGTCGTTCCCTCCGGCGAATTCACGATGGGAACGTCGGACGATCCGTGGGCGCTCGACAACGAGAGGACCGCGCACCGCGTAGACGTTCCGGCGTTCGTGATCGACGCCGTCCCTGTCACCAACGCCCGCTACCTCGAGTTCGTCGACGACGGTGGGTACGCGCGGCCCGAGTTGTGGAGCGAGCGGGGATGGGCGCATCGCCTCGACGCCGGGCTGGAAGCACCCCAGTTCTGGGAGAACGACGGCTGCGGAACGTGGTGGCGCCGCAGGTTCGGGGTCACCGAGCCGATTCATCCCCAGGAACCGGTGGTGCACGTCTGCTTCTTCGAGGCCGAGGCGTTCGCACGCTGGGACGGCAAGAGGCTGCCGACGGAAGCCGAATGGGAGAAGGCGGCGCGGTGGGACCCGTTCACCGGCCGGTCGCGCCGATTCCCCTGGGGTGACGCCGAACCCGACTCCTCGCTCGCCAACCTCGGACAGCGCCACCTCGGACCCGCGGTGGTCGGGGCATACCCGTCGGGGGCGTCCCCGCTCGGCGTACATCAGCTGATCGGCGACGTGTGGGAGTGGACGTCGTCGTCCTTCGAGCCCTATCCCGGGTTTGCGGCGTTCCCGTACCGCGAGTACTCGGAGGTGTTCTTCGGCGGCGACTACCGCGTGCTGCGCGGCGGTTCGTTCGGCACCGATCCGGTGGCGTGCCGCGGGACGTTCCGCAACTGGGACCACCCGATCCGCAGGCAGATCTTCTCCGGATTCCGCTGTGCCCGAGACCTTCCGGGAGACGACTACTGAGATGTGCCGACACCTGGGCTATCTGGGACCGGAACTATCAGTGGCCGACCTCGTCAGCCGCGGCGAGAACTCGTTGGTGCATCAGTCCTACGCGCCACGCGACATGAGGGGCGGCGGAACCATCAACGCCGACGGGTTCGGCGTCGGGTGGTGGGGTGCGGACGGCTTCTCCCGCTACCGCAGTGCCGCGCCGCTGTGGTCGGATCCGGTCGTGCGAGAGACGTTGCCGAACATCCGCTCCCGCGCCGTGGTGGCCGCCGCCCGGTCGGCGACGGTCGGGATGCCCGTGCAGCACACGGCCTGCGCACCGTTCTCCGACGACACCTGGGCGTTCAGCCACAACGGTGTGGTGCGTGGGTGGCCCGAGTCGCTCGCCGGGCTCGCCGCGGAACTCCCCGCGAGCGATCTGCTGCAACTCGAGGCGCCGACCGATTCGGCCGCGTTGTGGCTGCTGCTGCGCCGGGCGCTCGGCGAGCAGGACCCCGAGAAGGCGATGAGTTCGCTCGTCCAGTCCGTCGTCGCCGCCGCGCCGAACTCCCGACTGAATCTGCTGCTGGGCAACGGCACGGAACTGTGGGCCACCACCTGGCATCATTCGCTGTCGGTGCTCGTCGACGACGAACGGGCCATCGTGATGTCCGAACCCTACGACGACAACCCCGCATGGCAATCGATTCCGGACCGTCACTTCGTCAGTGCACGTCCCGGACACCTGATCGTCACCCCGCTCGAGATGGGAGCACGATGACCACCACACCGACCCTCGAGGTGTATCTGCAGCCCGAGCAGCTCAGGGCCGCTCTGCGTAAGGACGCCACCGTGGGGCTCACGTCGAACCCGAAGTGGCTGCCTCCCAAATACTTCTACGACGCGCGCGGAAGCGAGCTGTTCGAGCAGATTACCGCGTTGCCCGAATATTTCCCTACGCGGACGGAACGGGAACTGCTGAGGCGATATTCGGGGGAGATCGCCGAGGTCGCGGCGCCGGAGATCCTCGTGGAACTCGGATCAGGGTCCTCGGAGAAGACGCGGCTCCTGCTCGGCGCCGGTACCCGGCGCGGAAGCCTCCATACGTACGTACCGCAGGACGTGTCGGTGTCCGCGCTCGAGGGTGCGGCGGAGCAGATCGGCGTGGAGTTCCCGAATCTGACCGTGCGCGGCGTCGTCAGCGATTTCACCGAGTCGCTGCACCACCTTCCCCGTGGTGGCCGCCGCACGATCGCGTTCCTCGGGGGCACCCTCGGAAACATGGTGCCCGCCGAGCGGGCGGAGTTCCTTTCCGGGATCGCCGACGTCCTGGAACCGGGGGAGCACCTCCTCCTCGGTGTCGGACTGGTGATCGATCCCGCCGTCCTCGTTCCCGCTTACGATGACGCGGCCGGAGTGACGGCGCAGTTCAACCGCAACGTGCTGCAGGTACTCAACTCGCAGCTCGACGCGGATTTCCCGGTGGACGAGTTCCGGCACGTCGCGCTGTGGGACGCCGGCAACGAGTGGATCGAGATGCGGCTCGAGGCCGAGCGGGCGATGTCGATTCGTATCGCCGAGCTGGATCTTGACGTCGAGTTCGCCGCGGGGGAGCAGCTGCGGACGGAGATCTCCGCCAAGTTCACTCTCGACGGCGTCCGACGGGAGTTGGCGGAGGCGGGATTCGGCGTCGACCGCACCTGGACCGACCCGGACGAGCGCTTCGCGCTGGTGTGCGCCGCGCGGAGGTGACCGGCAAGATCAACTGGGGGCGTCGGCGCGCTTATAGTTGCCGCGTAGCGCGTCAACGACCCGAGGAGACCTTGTGCGTCAACCGAAGCTCGCTGCCCTTGCTCTCGCCACCACGGCCGTGATCGGCCTTCCCGCCGCGCAGGCATCCGCTCAGCCGCTGCCCATTCCGTTCGACACGGGAAGTCTCGGCTCGGGCAGCGACGGCCCGGGAGTACCGACGGAAGACACACTTCCCGCCCTGACGGTCACACCCGTCCTCGACGGACTCGACCATCCGTGGGACGCCGTGCAGGCCCCGGACGGCGCGGTGCTCACGGGGCAGCGGTCGGGCGGGTTCTTCGTCCGGCGGGCGGACGGCAGCAGCGGACCGGTCACCGCCGATCTCGCCGACCTCTACGCGCAGTCCGAGACCGGGCTGATGGGTATCGCACTCGCGAGCAACTTCGCACAAACGCGCACTCTGTACACGTGCCAGGGATTCCAGGGCGGCGGCGTCACCGACATCCGGATCCAGTCGTGGACCGTCGATGCCGGCTGGACGGCGCTGACCCGCGGTGCCGCGATCCTTACCGGAATCCCCGTCGACCAGGGACGTCACGGCGGTTGCCGGATCCTGACGGCCGCCGACGGCACCCTGTTCGTCGGCACCGGTGACACGGCGCAGCCGACCGTGTCGCAGGATCCGAACTCGCTGGGCGGCAAGACCCTCCACATCAACGCCGACGGCACCCCCGCAGCCGGAAATCCGGACCCGGCTAGCCCCGTCTACACCCTGGGCCACCGGAACGCGCAGGGGCTCGCGCAGCAGCCCGGAACGGGCCGCGTCTACGCCGTGGATCAGGGGAYGAGCCGGGACGACGAGGTGAACTTCCTGGTCGCGGGCGGCAACTACGGGTACAAGCCGGACCGGATTCCCGGCATCTACGACGAGTCCGTGCCGATGACGGACCCGGTGCGGGTGCCCGGAGCCGTTGCCGCGGCGTGGAGTTCGGGCAGCAGCACCCTGGCGACCGGAAGCGCCGCGTTCGTGACCGGTCCCGGATGGGGACCGTGGGACGGCGCCCTCGTCATGGGCGGACTCAAGACGCAGCAACTGATCTTCCTGCGCCTGGCCGCGGACGGGCAGACGGTGACGGCTCAGACGTTCGGCCTGCAGAATCAGTACGGCCGCCTCCGGTCCGTTACCCCGACCGCCGACGGCTCGTTGCTCGTCACCACGGACAACGGTTCCACCGACCAGGTGCTGCGAGTCACCCCACAAGGCTGACCCCCACGTGAGTGGAGTGGTGTGCCGCCGCACGCTTTGCCGCTCACCTGCTCGGACGAACGGGACGCTCGTTGAGTCAGATCGAACGAGCGTCCCGTTCGTTCAGCGGGACAGTTGCTTCCGGATCTCCTCGGCCGCACGCGCCCCGGAGGAGATCGCGCCGTCGATGTAGCCGTTCCAGATGCTCGCGGTCTCGGAGCCCGCCCAGTGGATGCGGTCGGTGGGAGCACGCCAGCCGCCCCGTCCGTGGGCGAACCACGTTCCGGGGGTGGGGCTCGCCGCGTATCCACCTCGCGCCCACACGTCTTGCGGCCAGATCTTCTCCGTGTAGTCGATCGGCGACGCGGCGCGGTCGCCGAAGAGTTCGACGAGAGTGGCGATGATMGCTGCCCGGCGGTCGTCGTCGGAGAGCGCCGACCAGGACCGCTGGCGGTCGCCGTAGACGAAGCACACGAGCACACCGTGTCCGGCATCCTCGGGGGAGTTGTCGAACACGACTCCGACGGCGCGATTGCCGTAGATGGTCGCCTGGCCGGACAGTCCGTCGGCGCGCCAGAACGGGGTGTCGAAGACGGCGTGCACCTTCGCCACGTCGCCCATCGGGCTGCGATCGACCCAGCGGGTGCGCGGGACCGGCAGCGGGGGAGTGAACGTGACGCGCTGGGTGGCCGAGGGCGGCAGTGCCATGACGACGCTGTCCGCGAGAATCGTTCCCCGAGTCGTCTCGATCCGAACGCCGTCGGTGGTGTGCTCGACTTGGCGCACAGCCGTATTCACGTGAAGCCGGTCGCCGAGATGATTTGCGACGGCCAGCGCCGTCGACTGTGCTCCGTCCCGGAATCGGCGCTCCTGCGCGCACCCTTCGGTTTCCATCAGTTGGTCGAATCCGCCGGCCGATGCGACGTAGAACATCAGATGGAACACCGACAGATCGCGCGGCTCGATCGACCACACACCCTCGACGGCGAGCGCGAGTCGCCGACGGGCGTCCTCGTTCGCGACGGTCCGCTCGAAGTAGGAGTGGACCGTTTCGCTGTCCCACCTCTCGATGCCCGGAGTGGCCGTGGGGTCGTCGAGGTCGACGGTCCTCGCGAGTTCGTCGATGCGATCGGCGGCAGCCAGGTAGTCGGCCATTCCGGGACCGCTGTCGGGACCGGCGCCGGTGTACCGCCGCTGCACACCGTCGGGCCACAGTTCGATGTGTTCGCCCATGTTGTACGTCGGGAAGGTCGGGCAGTCGAAGCGTTCGGCGAGGGCGAGCAGATGCTTTTGCGTGGGGCCGACCCATTGCCCGCCGTGGTCGACGACGACACCGTCCTTCCTCCGTTCGGAGCACACCCTTCCGCCGACTCGATCGGATCCCTCGAGAATCAGGGTGTCGATGCCGTCGTCGTGCAGCGAGAGTGCGGCGGACAGGCCTGCGTACCCCGCGCCGACCACGACGGTCCGAACGCGGGCCGGTAGGGCAGTCGGGTGATCCTTCGTGTTCGTCATGACCAGCATCCTGTTCTTGATTGGCTCGCCAGTCAATACTCAATCCTGGTTTCCTGCGCAAGAATTCGAGGGTTGACACGATGTGACCCGTGCCACAGACTATTGATAACTGGCCCGCCAATCAGAAATGGGGATCGCGTGGACGACGCATTCGAACAGGAACTCGAGAGGCGACTGCTCCTCCTGGAATCCCCCGACGGAGGCGGGATGATCCTGCCCGACCTTCCGTGGCGGGACGTCGTGGCGGCGATCGTCGGGATCGTCGCCACGATCACCGTCATGCTGTGGTGGGGGTACTGATGCTGGACGGGCAGCGGGAGGACCGCACCACGACAGTGGGCAGTGCAGGCGCCAGCGGCACGGACGCCACGCTGAACGAACTGCCGTTGGTGCCGTCGGAGCGGATCTGGGGCTTCTGGGACTACTCGGCGGTCAACATCGGCTTGGCCGTGGCCACCTGGGCGTTTCTGCAGGGCGCGGCCGTCGCGTACTACGTCGGCGCAGTACAGGCGATCGCGAGCATCGTCATCGGCTACGCGATCAGCGTCTTCCTCGTCTCACTCGCGCCGTGCCTGCCGTCGGCGAAATACGGCATCGAGCAGTTCGTCGGGCTGAGAAGCGTGTTCGGCAGCAACGGCGCCCGAATCGTGATGGTCGTGATGTCCACGCTCTTCGCGGCGGCGTGGTCTGCAGTTCTGGCCATCATGTTCGGGCACGGCCTGGTGAACGTCATCGACAACGTCTTCGGGATCGAGATCTCCCAGACGGGTGCGGCCGTGAGCCTGCTGGCACTGGTCGCGGTGGCCCTGTCCTGGCTCGTTCTTGCCCGGGGACCGGTCTCGGTGGAGTCCGTGTGCCGGGTGATCGCACCCGTGCTGGTCCTCATCATCGTCGGGATCCTCGTCATGGTGTTCACCAAGCGATCCTGGTCCGAACTGGCCAGTCTGCCCCCGCTCGATCCGGAGAGTGATCCGCACACCAGTTTCATGGTCGCGATCGAGCTGAACATCGCCGGCGGGTTCGCGTGGTGGCCGAACGTCGGGAACCTCGCGCGGCTCACCCGTGGTCCGCGTGCGGCGTTCTGGCCGAACTGGCTCGGACTCTTCGCCGCGTCGGTGGCCGCGGCCGTCGTCGGTGTCTTCGCGGCGCTGGCGCTGAATCTCGAGGATCCCACGGAGTGGATGATCCCGCTCGCGGGAGTCGTGCTGGGCGTTCTGGCCCTGATCGTCATCGGTTTCGCCAACGTCACGGCCATTCTCTCCCAGGGGTACGCCTCGATGGTGGCGCTCAAAGGCGGTGGCGGGAAGCTGCTCCGCGGCACGCCCTGGCCGGTGCTGGTGGCCTTCATCCTCGGACCCGCGGCGATCCTCGTCTTCTTCCCCTCGGCCGTCTACGACAACTACGGTCGATTCCTGTCCTGGGGAGCGATCCTCGTGGCACCGCTGTGCGCCGTGCAGATCGTCGACTTCTTCCTGCTGCGCAGAGGTGTCCTACGGATCCGCGACCTGTACCTGCCCAGTGCGCGCTCCTGCTACGGGTACTGGGGCGGTGTCAACGCCTTCGCGTTCGCGTCCGTGGCTGCCGGTGCGGCGACGTACGCTCTGCTGCTCAATCCGGTCACCTACATTCCGTCCTCGATCTTTCCGTACACCACCGCCTCGATTCCGGCGTTCCTCGTCGCCGGCACGCTCCATGCCGTGTTGACCAAGACGTTCGTGCAGCCGCTCGGACTCGGCGGCTACGACCCCCTACCGCGGGTCGCCGCCGGCGTCGAAAGGTGAAAGATATGACGTCACAGCTCTTTCCCCACCTGTTCTCCCCGCTTCGCATCGGGAACGTGACGCTCGCGAATCGCATCGTGCCCTCCGGGCACGACACCGTTCTCGTGCAGCAGGGGAAGGTGGCCAACGACGACTGCATCCCGGCCGAGAGCGATGACGACCGGCAAAATAGCGCCGGTTGTCAAGGGGTACGGCGACTCTGCCCGGAGACTGCAGCGCCGGACTCGACGGCGTCCAGATCGTCGCGAGTCACGGCTATCTACCGGCGCAGTTCCTCAATCCCCGCACCAACCTCCGCATGGACGAGTACGGCGGGTCGGCGGAGAATCGCAGGCGGCGCGTCGCTGGACGCGAATGGTCTGCTCGACTACGTCAGTGTGCGCGGGAGTTCGAGTCTGTCGGGTGCGGCACACATCGCCGCCCCGATGACCGAATCCGCCGCCTACACCGCACCGATGGCCGCGGCCGTCAAATCCGTGGTCCGAGTTCCGGTGATCGTGGCGGGCCGGATCAATCAGCCGCACGAGTGAGACGCCGTGATCGCGCGGGGGCAGGCCGACGCGTGCGCGATGACCCGCGCCCTCATCTGCGACCCGACGATGCCGGCGAAAGCCGAACGCAGCGATGTCGATTCGATTTGCGCGTGCATCGGCTGCAACCAGGCGTGCATGGGGCACTTCCAGCGAGGGTCCGCGATCTCGTGCATCCAGCATCCGGAGACCGGCCGCGAACTGCGCTTCGGGGCTCTGCAGATCACGCGCAGGTCGAAGAACGTCATGGTGATCGGCGGCGGACCGGGCGGGCTGAAAGCGGCCGCGGTCGCCGCGGAACGTGGACACCGGGTGACCCCGTACGAGGCGGCGTCCCGGGTGGGAGGCCAGGTGTTGCTGCTCGAACGGCTACCGGGCAGGAGCGAGTTCGGTGGCGCCGTCACCAACCTGGAGGGGGAGGCGCGCCGGGCGGGTGTGCGGTTCGTGACCGGGACGACGGTCGACCCCGGACTGGTCCGGTCGGAGCAAGCTGGTGCTTGTCGAGGGTGTCAGCGCAGTCGTTCTCGCGCACGGACATGCGTCGGTCGCCGACCTGCTGGAGGTCGACGGGTTCCCGCGGGAGCGGATCCATGCCGTCGGCGACTGCCTCTCGCCGCGCACCGTGGAAGAGGCTGTGCTGGAGGGGCTCACCGTCGCATCGGCGCTCTGACGGTCACTTCGCGGTGCGTTTGCCGGCGGTCGACGCGACCCGGTGCTTGTCGACGGTGATGGCGTCGATGAAGTCGTCGCACACGGCCCGCATCCGCGTCGGGGTCATCAGGGTGGAACCGGTGAGCACCTGGATCGCGAGGCCGTCGAGGAGACCGAGGAGCATGTCGGTGGCGGCTCCGGGATCCTTCACCCGCAGAGCGCCCTGTTCGACGCCGGCCTCGACGGTCTCCCGGACCACCCCGCGCCACTCCCCGTACACGGTGTCGTTGAGTTCCTGGAGTTCGACGTTGCCGAGTGCGGACGCCCACAGTTCCACCCACACCCGCCAGGCCGTGATCGTCTCCGGCCCGGCGGGAAGGTACGACTCCACGAGCCGGTGGAGCCGCACGAGCGGAACGTCGCTCTTCTCCATGATCCATCGCCGACGTTCCAGCGAGTGCTCGAAGTTGAACTGGAACGCCGCATGCAGCAGCGCATCCTTGGAATCGAAGTAGTAGTGGATGGTCCCGTTGCTCACCCCGGCCCGTGACGCGACGTCGGCGATCCGGACGGCGCGGAAGCCGAGTTCGGCGATGGCTTCACACGTCGCTTGAAGGATCTGTTCTCGACGTTCCGCTTCAACGCTCGGGCGTGGCATCGCGCTCTCAACTCCTAGGATGTGACGTCTCGTCTACAGAGACCGTAGTCGAGAGTTCGGCCGAACCAGCGTAGCCGTCACACCTGCTGCGTCGCCCTGCTGTTCTCGCGGATGTGCAGGAGAGTCGGACGATCCGCGTCGAACGCCGCCGTGATCGCGTCCGTCAGCGCCGCGGGAGACTCGACGGCTCGTCCGTGACATCCCATCGCCCGCGCCACGGCGGGGAAATCGATGCCGCCGAGCGCGACCGAGTGGACGGTGTCGCCGCGGTCTGCCATCTCGTTGCGGATCTCCCCGTAGCCGCCGTTGTCGACGACCACGATGGGCAGCGGCAATCGGAGCTGCGCCGCCGTCGCGAGTTCGGGAAGCGTGAACATCACCCCGCCGTCACCGAGGATCGCCAGGACCCGTGCGTCCGGGTCGGCGACGGACGCGCCGATCGCCGCRGGCAGACCGTATCCCAGCGTTCCCTGTCCCGTCGGGTACAGGAATCCGCCGGGACGGTGCACGGTGAGGTTCGACAGCGCACCGTAGTAGCAGGCCATCGTGCTGTCCCCGGCGATCACCGTGGAGTCGTCGACGACCGGTGCGATGGCGGCCATCATCTCCAGCCACGGGGCCCCCTCGGCGGCGGCGTCGGCCCGCAACCCGCGTCGGAGCGACGCGGCCCGCTCGTGGGCGCCGGAATCCTCGCGCATCTTCGTGACGTCGAGCAGTTGCGACACCGTCGTCCCGGCATCGCCCAGCAGGCGGACGGCGGGATCGGCGTTCGTGGTCATCGACGTCGGATCGACGTCGATGCGAATCAGCTTGTGGTCCAGCTCGACCGGGCCGTACCAGAAGTCGGAGGGAGCGAATTCCGTGCCGATCGCGAGAACGCAGTCGGCGGCCTCGAGCACGGCGCGGACCGACGGATGGTGAACGCCGGCTCCCACCGACAGTGGGTGGTCCTCGTCGAGGACTCCCTTCCCGTTGGTCGTCGTGAGCACGGGGGCGGACAGACGTTCGGCGAGGGCGCGGACCTGCGGGGCCGCCGACCGGGCCCCGCCGCCCACGACCAGCACAGGAGACTGTGCGGCGGCGAGGCGCTGCGCCGCGTCGGTCACCGCGTGCACGGGAGCGGCGAGTGGAGCGGACTCGACCGGGGCCACGATCCGGACGTCGGCTTCCGCGTCGAGGATGTCGACGGGGATCTCGATGTGCACCGGCCGCGGTCTACCGGAGCTCATGGCGGCGAACGCGTAGGCGATCGCCCGGGGGATCTCGTCGACGCTGGTGACCCGGTGGCTGTAGGACACGATCGCCTCGAGCGCCGCGTGCTGATTCTTCACCTCGTGGAGGTAGCCGTTTCCCCTCCCCGGGTGGGTCAGCGGCAGGGCCGGTGAGATGAAGAGAACCGGGACCGAATCCGACCACGCCTGCGCCGCTGCGGCAGCGGCATTGAGGATGGCGGGACCGGTGGTGGTCAGGCAGACGCCGGGTTTGCCCGTGACGCGCGCATATCCGTCGGCGGCGTAACCGGCCCCCTGCTCGTGCCGCGTCAGGACGGAGCGGATCGGCGAGTCGGCCAAGGCGGCGTAGATGGCGAGGTTGTGGGTGCCCGGAATGCCGAAGACCGTGTCGACTCCGTGTGCGGCGAGGGCCGCGACGAGTGCCTGGCCGCCGTTCTGGCTTGTCATCGATGCCCTCCCATGGGCTGTGCAGTGTTCGTGTGCGGATGGTGCGCGGGTGCCCGGACGGGCGCGCGGCGACGGTGTGTCCGCCGCCGCGCACCCATGTCGTTCAGTCCAGGTTCCGGGAAATGACGAGCTTCATGATGTCGGACGTGCCTTCCTCGATCTCCTCCAGTTTGACGTCGCGCATCCACTGCTCGACGGGGTACTCGCGGGAGTACCCCCAGCCGCCGAGCGTCTGCACCGCGGCATGCGTGACGAACATGGCGGTCTCGGATGCCGTCAGCTTCGCCATGGCGGCGATGCCCCGGGCGTTGCCGCCGCTGTCGATGATGCGGGCGGCGTGATGGACCAGCAGCCGGGCGGATTCGATCCGCGTCGCCATGTCTGCCAGCCGGAAGGCGACCGCCTGATGTTCGATGATCGGCACCCCGAACTGCTTCCGTGTCTTGGCGTAGTCGAGGGCGTATTCGTAGGCGGCGCGGGCGGCGCCGACGGCGGCCGCCCCGAGCACGACCCGTGAGATGTCGAATGTGCCCATCAGTCCGTAGAAGCCCTGTCCTTCCGCGCCGAGACGATTCTCCTCGGGGACGAACACGTTGTCGAAGAAGATCTCCCGGCACACGATGGCGCGCTGCCCCATCTTCTTCATCGGCTCACCGAACGTCATTCCCTCGGCGCCCTTCTCGATCAGGAACGCGGAGACGCCACCGGACCGCTGGGTGCGGTCGGTCTTCGCGAACACGACGTAGAACTGGGCGGCGCCGGCGTTGGAGATCCACGCCTTCTGCCCGCCCAGCCGGTAGCCGCCGTCGACGCGCTCGGCCGTGGTGACGATCGACGCCGCATCCGAGCCGGACCCAGGTTCGGTGGTGGCCAGCGAGGTCATCGGGGCGTTTGGTCCGGTGAGGGGGCCGAGCCACTGCTTCTTCTGTTCCTCCGTGCCGAGGACCATGATCGGATCGGAGAAGAAGCCGTTGGAGCACACGAGGTTTCCGATTCCGGGGTCACCCCAGCACAGTTCCTCCTGCACGAGGCACTGGGTGAAGACGTCGCCCATGCCGCCTCCGCCGAACTCCTCGGGGATCATGAAGTCGGTGATGCCCACCGCGGCGGCCTTGGCGAAGATGTCGACGGGTGTCACGACATCCGCCTCGTCGACCTCCCGGCCGCGGGGCCGGATCTCCTTCTGCGCGAAGTCGCGGCACAGCTCGATGATCTGCTTCTGCTCGTCGGTCAGGGGCCAGGCGGGGATGTTCGTGGTGGTCATATCGTGGTTCCTTCGCTTCGAATGCGGTTGAGTCGGTGCGGGGCTGTGGGTATGGGGTTGTGGGGATGTAGGTGCGACGGTCAGCGCTGCACCGCCGTCAGTTCGGTGAACTCCTCGACGCCGAACCGGCCGAGCTCGCGGCCCAGGCCGGAGGACTTCCAGCCCCCGAACGGGGCCTCGGGGTTGAACGGGGCGCCGTTGATGTCGACCTGACCGGTGTCCATCCGGGCCGCGACGCCCAGTGCCCGTTCCGGGTCGGCAGACCACACGGCGCCGCCGAGCCCGTAGTCGCTGTCGTTGGCGAGCCGGATCGCGTCGTCGTCGCCGTCGTGGGGCAGGACGACCAGCACCGGTCCGAAGATTTCGTCGCGCACGATCGGGTCGTGCGGCCCGACGTCGGCGAGCACCGTCGGTCGCAGGTAGTGGCCCGTCTCGAGGCCGGCGGGCATGCCGGAACCTCCCGCTGCAAGGCGGGCCCCGCCGGCCACGGCCGCGTCGACCGCCTCTGCGATCGATCGTCGCTGGGCAGCCGAGATCACCGGGCCGAGTTGCGTCGCGCGGTCCCTGGGGTCACCCACCCGCAACGTGCCGGCGTGGCCGGCGGCGAGTTCGACCGCATCCTCGTACCGTGTGCGCGGCACGAGCAGGCGAGTCCACGCGCTGCACGTCTGACCCGAGTTGAGCATGGCGGCGTCGACGGTCGCGGTGACCGCTGCCGGCAGCGGGGCATCGCCGAGCACCACGGACGCCGACTTGCCGCCGAGCTCGAGGCACGCGCGTGTCAGGGATTCGGCGGCGGCGTGTGCGACGCCTCTGCCGACTGCGGTGGAGCCGGTGAAGGACACCACGTCGACCCCGGGATGGGCGGTCAGCGCGGCGCCCACCGTTCGACCGCTGCCCGGAACCAGGTTCAGTACTCCTGCCGGAAGGCCGGCATCGATCGCGGCGTCGGCGAACAGGTAGGTGGACAGCGGGGTGAGCTCGGCCGGCTTCACGACGGTGGTGCATCCCGCCGCGAGAGCCGCTCCCACCTTGGCCGCGAGCTGGTAGAACGGGTAATTCCACGGCGTGATGCAGGCGACGACACCCGCGGGGCGGCGCAGCAGCAGCGTCCGGCCCAGCCGCTCCCGGAAGGGAAGGTCCCTGGCGAGCCGCGCATACGAGGCGAGGATCTCGATACCGAGGTCGATGTGCGCTTCCTCCGCCACGGTAACGGGGGCACCCACTTCGGCGACGGTGGTGTCGACGAGGAGCTGCCTCCGCGCGCGCAGCTGGGTGCACAACGCGTCGAGGATCTCGGCGCGATCCTCGGGAGAACTTGTACCCCAAGCTGTTCCGGCGGAGCGTGCCGCCGCGACGGCCGCGTCGACGTGGGCGATGCCGGCCGACGCGGACCGGCCGATCACCGATTCGGTGGCCGGGTCGTGCACCTCCGTGCAGTCGGTGACGGGAATCCAGTCCCCGCCGACGAGGATCGAGTCGCGGTCCCAGGTGGTGTGAATCGTGGTGGTCATCGGGCCGCCGCTCGCGAATCCGTGTACACGGACTTGCCGAGCCACTGGCCGCCGTCGGTGACGAGGACCTCTCCGGTGACGTAGCCGGAGCGGTCGCTGAGCAGGAAGGCCGCGGACTCGGCGACCTCCTCCGGCGTGGTGAAGCGGGCAGCGGGGACGCTCGACAGCACTCGGGCGCGGTCCTGCTCGGTGGGCCACAGGGCCGCGCCGGCTCCCTCGGTCTCGGTGGGTCCCGGTGCGATGCAGTTGATCCGGACGCCGCGGCCGCCCCATTCCACGGCCAGGGTGCGCGTCATGGCGACGACACCCGCCTTGGCCGCCGCACTGTGGACGGTGCCGGGATGACCGTGCCAGGCGTAGCTGGCGATGGTGTTGAGGATGGTGCCGCGGCCGGTCGCCAGCATGTGGCGGCCTGCCGCGCGGGTGCAGTAGAACGTGCCGTTCAGGACGATGTCCACCACGGCCTTCCACCCGCCCGGCGTGAGGTCCTCGCTGGGTGCCACGAAATTGCCTGCGGCGTTGTTGACGAGGGCGTCGAGTCGGCCGTAGCGGTCGACCACCCCGTCGATTGCCGCGTCCACGGCGTCGGAATCCCGCACGTCGCACACCACGGCCTCGGCTTTCCCGCCGACCCGCTCGGCCGCCCGGACGGTGTCCTCGAGCGCGTTCTGCCTGCGGCCGAAGACGACGACGGTGCCGCCCGCGGCTGCCCACCGCATCGCGACAGCGCGTCCGATACCGGAGCCGCCACCCGTGACGACGGCGACACGGCCGCGGAATTCGTCGGCGGTGTTCGGGACGAGGCTGGGGGAGTGGGTTTCGGTCATCGCATGGTTCTCCTGTGCTGTCTCGGGATATGGACTCACGGGGCGGGGGTCGGTTCGGCGGCCACGACGAGCGCGTCGACGGTGAGTGCTCCGTCCGGCGCGACGCGGACCGGATTCAACTCGATCTCGGCGATGTCGGGCCGTTCCGCGATCAACCGGGAGACCCGCGTGATCACGTCGACCAGACCGTCGACGCACACCGCGGGGCGTCCGCGCCACCCGCGCAGAAGCGGCATGCAGCGGAGGCGTTCGAGCATCGCGAGAGCGTCGTCGGGTCCGACGGGGGCCGATTCGAGTCCGATGTCCTGGAGTACTTCGGTTTCGGTGCCGCCGGCGCCCACCACGATCACCGGACCGAGGTCGGGATCGCGGCGTGCGCCGACCAGGATTTCCACGGTGCCCGCCCGGGTGTCCTGCTCCTCGAGCACGTAGTCGCCGTCGCCGAGCCGGGAATGCATGTCCTGGAAGGTGCGCGCCAGTTGTTCGGGGCCGTCGATGCCGACCACGACGCCGCCCGCCTCGCTCTTGTGCTCGAGCCAGCTCGCCTTGAGGACGAACGGGGCACGCAGCCGGCCGGCCACGTCGACCGCCTCCTCATGGGTCCGCACGACTGCGCCGTCGGGGAAGGCGACGCCGAGGTCGGTGAGAAGTTCCCGCGCGGCCCAGTATCCCGCCCGGAGTCCGTCCTTCGGAACAGGCTCGGAGAGAGGGGGATTCGATTGCTTCTGCGGTCGAAGGCGGCCCAGCCCGGACAGGGCGCGGATCGCGGAATCGATCGTGTCGAACACGGGGACGCCGTGCCGCCACAACGCCTGTGCGGTGCTCGATTCCGGAGCCATGGTGTGGACGACGACGGGTTTGCCCGTCTCTACGGACGCCCGGCCGATCCGTTCGGCCACGGCCGCTTCGCGTTCGGCGAGAGTGGGCGCGTCCCGCGCGTAGCAGCCGAAATACCCCGTGAGCACCACGGCGTCCGACTCGTCGGCACGCAGAACGTGCTCGACGACGCTCGCGTAACTTCCCAGATCCTGCTCACCCGCCCCGGCGAGGTCGACCGGATTGCTGCTGGCCGCACCGGGAGGCAGTTGCAGCGCAATGGATTCGGCGAGCGCCGGCGAGAAGTCGGGGACCGTCAGTGCGCTCGCGCTCGTCACGTCCGCGGCGATCGCGCACTGCCCGCCGCTGTCTCCGACGATGGCGACGCGGTTGCCGACGGGAACGGTGGTGGAGAGGAATGCGCGGGCCACGGTGATCAACTCGTCGGGGGTGCTCACGCGGAGCACGCCTGCCGCGCGGCAGGCCGCGTCGACGACATCCACGGCAGAGGTGAGTGAGCCTGTGTGGGAGCGTGCCAGGCGCGTGCTCGCGGCACTGGCGCCAACGGTCAGCAACAGGGTCGGTCGTCCGGTGTCCCGCAGGGCACGCAACGTCCGGAACAGGGATTCACCGTCGCTGAAACTTTCGAGGTACAGAGCGATCACGCGCGTCGGGTCGTGGTTGCCGAGATCGGCGAGCAGTTCCGCTGCGGTGACGTCGGACTGGTTGCCGATGGACACGAACCGGGAGACGCCCACGCCGTGCCGGGCGCCGAGCGTCGCGAGTTCGGAGCCGAGTTGCCCGCTCTGCGAGATGATGGCGAGCGGCCCGGGTGTGAACCGCCCCCACGCCAGCGAGAGGTCGGTGGCGCTGTCGTAGATGCCGAGGCTGTTGGTGCCGACGAGTCGCGCTCCGGCACTGCGGATCCGGGCCGCGAGCTCGGCTTCGCCGGGCACGCCCGCGGTGACGCCGAGGAATCCGCGGACGCCGAGTGCGAGGGCCTCGTCCACCACGTCCGAGACGAACGGCGCCGGCACACAGAGAGCCACGAGGTCGGGGACCTCGGGGAGGGCCGACAGGTTCGGGTGGCACGGGTGTTCGAGGAGGGTGTCGGTTCTCCTGTTGACCAGATGGACCCGGCGGCGGTGCTCGCCGATCAGGGCGCCGCTCGCCAGCCAGTAACCCCACTTCGCGGGATCGGCGGAGGCGCCGACGACGGCTACCGAGGCAGGGTCGGAGAAGGCGCTCAGTTGTGTGACGGACTCGGCCACCACAGTGGTCATAGGGGATTCTCCTCGATCTCGCGTTGCTGTCGATCGGAAAATAGATAACTGGCTCATCAGTCAATTTAGATTGTGGCGGCACTCACAGGGGCTGTCAACCCGCCTTCCGGACGTCGCTCGGGGCGCGATGCGCTCTTGACATCGGGTGTGATCGCCCTCACGATGATTCATAACTGGCCCACCAGCCAACTATTCGACACTCTCTGTCCTGTCATCCGCGAGGAGCATTCATGAAGACTGTGCACGATGGATCGACCACGGAGGACACGATGACGTCCTCGGCGGAAACCAACGCCGAGGCCGGTCAACTGCCGCGCGGAATCCTCCCGACGTGGGCGGTGTTCGGCGTCTCGCTCGGCATTCTGGCGCCCGCGTCGACGCTGGCCCTCGCAATCGGTGTCGTCGTCACCATCGCCGGCAACCTCAGCTGGATCACGTGGGCCGTGACCTCGGTACTGGTCCTCGGATTCGCCGGGGGCATCGGCTGGCTGGCCAAACGCTTCACCACCACCGGAGGGACGTACGGACTCGCGGCTCGCGCGGCAGGCAAACCGGCCGGATTCTTCGTCATGGTCACCCACCTCGCGTCGTCACTCGTCGCGGGACCCGCGTGCGTGATCGGCTCGGCGATCTACCTCGACGCGTTCCTTCAGAAGGTGGGTCTGCCTGCGAGCACGTGGACGCTCGGCATCTGCGCCGGGGCCGTCGCGGTCGCGGTGACCGCCCTGAACCTTCGTGAGGTGAAACTGTCCGCGAAGCTGCTGCTGGTCATCGAATTCTTCACGGTGGCAGTGATCGTCGTGCTCCTGGTCGTGGTCCTCGCGAATTCGGACACCGGACCGATCGACAGCCGGCAGTTCGACTTCCACGGCTTCAGTGCCACAGCGATCCTCGCGACCGCAGGCTTCTCCGTGTTCTCCCTCGCCGGATTCGACCACGCCGCTACGCTGGGCCGCGAGGCGCGTCATCCCAAGCGGGCCATCAGCTTCGCCGTCGTCGGCTCGGTCCTGGCCTGCGGGGTGCTCTACATCGTCGCGACCTACATCATCGTGCTCGGCTTCCGCGGGTTGCCGATCGAGAACATGAACGCACCCCTCGACACCCTGGCGGAGCACAACGGCGTCGGGTGGCTCGGCTATCTGATCGACATCGGTGTCGCCGTCAGCTTCTTCGGATCCACACTCGGGGTCATGGCAGGTACCAGCCGGACCGTGTACACCCTGGCCCGCGACGGTCTGCTGCCCGCCCGCCTCGGCAAGGTCAGTGCCGGCCACGGAACTCCCGTCGGCGCGGTGACGACCCTCGGCGTCATCTACCTCGTGGCCGGGCTCCTCGGCGTGCTGGTGACGACGGCGGAGACGTCGTACGGTCTGCTCGGGACGTACGCCGGCTACATGCTGATCGCCGCATACGGACTCACCGCGCTGGCAGCCGGCTACTGCGCAGTGCGGTCGCGGTCGCTGCGCCTGGGCATCGGACTCGCGACCGTGCTCGCCGCGATCGGGTCCGTGCTCGTGTACTGGTACAGCTTCAACCCGTTCCCGTCCGGAGCGCGAGGCGTGGTCGCGTGGATCTTCTTCGCGACCGTGCTCGGCTACCTCGCCCTGTACTGCTACCTGCGGCTCCGCAAGCCGCGGGTCCTCGCGCGGATCGGTGAATCCGACCGGAAGACGACCCTCGAGGTCGATGCCGACGAGCAGGCGGGCGTGGTGCGCTGACCGTCGTTCTGCCGGACGAACGGGACGCTCGTTGCGTCAGATCGAACGAGCGTCCCGTTCGTCGGCATCGTGTGCGACCAATGCAGGTGCGACGAACTGTTCGAGCATGGTGCGTTCGTCGGAGTCGTCGATGCCCGGGACGGTGAGCAGCGAGACGATGATGCGGACGAGCCACCGAGCCTTCCTGGACGTCTCCTCTCCGGAGAATCCCGCCTGCCCCAGGAACGCGGTGCCCAGCGACTCGATGACATCCGACGAGTGCGCGATCTGCGCGGCCAGGCCCGAGTCGCCGAGCTGAAACCACGCGGCCAGAGTGGGGTCGGCGCGCACCAGCCGGATCGCGGCCAGCATCGCCTCCACGATCGCGTCCTTCGGGTCGGCGGTTCCGGACACCTCCTCCGCGACCAGTGCGCCGATGCGCCGGGCCTCGCGGTGGACGAACGCCAGCTGCAATGCCTGTCTGCTGTCGAAGTAGCGGTACAGCGTGGCGCGGGAACATCCGGCCGCCCGGGCGACGTCGGCCATACCGACAGCGGTGATGCCGTTGTCGACGTACAGCTGGGCGGCGACGTCGAGGATTCGCTCGGCGGCGAGGCGGGGTCGTTCGTCGCGCATCCAGTCGGCGTTCATTCGCGCACCCGGAACGGGATGCTCGTCGGGCGGCGCACGTAGTTGCCCTCGGCGTAGACGACGGCGTCGACGTCGACCGTGAAGTCGGGGCAGCGGGCCAGCAGTTCTTCCAGCGCTACCCGGGCCTGCATCCGGGCCGCGGCCGCACCCAGGCAGTGGTGGGCGCCGTGACTGAACGTGAGGATCTGCGTCGGTCTGCGGCGCACGTCCAGCTCCTCCGAATCCGGTCCGAACCGGCGCGGGTCGCGGTTCGCGGAGCCGTACAGCAGGAACACCTTCCGGCCCTCGGGGATGGTGGTGCCCTCGATTTCGACGTCGCGGGTCACCGTGCGGGCGAGGCCCTGGACGGGGGCGGTGAGCCGCAGCAATTCCTCGACGGCGTCGCCGAGTAGCTCCGGGTGGTCGATCAGATCGCGGCGCTGATCCCGGTGTTCGGTGAGCAACTGGACCGCGCCGCCGAGCATTCCGGTGGTCGTGTCGTTGCCGCCGGTGACCATCGTGAACGCGAAACCGAGGATGGAGAGCAGTCCGGTGAGATCGCCGTCGGCTCCCATCCCGCCCGCGACGAGGTGCGAGACGGTGTCGTCTCCGGGGTCGGTGCGCCGCCGCTCGATCAGTCCGCCGAAGTAGCCCATCAGATCGGTGACCGCACCCGTCGCCTGCAGCGTGTCGCCCTGCGCGTTGGCCGCGACGATGGCGTCGGTCCAGCCGTCGAATTGCGCTCGGTCCTCCTCGGGGACGCCGAGGTAGTGGGCGACGACCATGCTCGGCAGCGGCTTGAACAGCTCCTTCACGACGTCGCCCTCGCCGGCCTCCCGCAGTCGTTCGAGGCGCTCCACCACGAACGCCCGGACCGCCGGTTCGACGGCGGTGACCTGGCGCGGGGTGAATCCCTTCGACACGAGGCGGCGGAACGCGGTGTGGTCGGGTGGGTCGAGCATCACCAGCGGCGGATTGTCCTGCAGGCCGATCTTCTCCAGCTCGCCGTACGTCGTGGTGAGGCCGGCGGCGGACGAGAACGTCTCGGCGTCCCGGGCCGCCGCGTAGACGTCGGCGTGCCGGGACAACACCCAGTAGTCGTTCCCGGGTGCGTCCTCGGGGACGACGCGATGGACGGGGTCGTGGTCGCGCAGGGCGGCGTACATCTGCCACGGGGCGCGCCACGTGGGTCCGGACCTCGGCACGAACGAGACGCTCGACACATGTGCGGTCATGTATCGATAGTGAGACACATCGCCAGAAGTGTCAATGGTGCTAGGGGCCGGGCGCCTAGCCGAACAGGGCGAACGCCACCACGGCGAGGATCATCACGAGTACCGGGGTGAGAATCAGCAGCAGTCCGAGCAAACCGGGATTCTTCACCGGCCGGTGGTCGATGGCGCCCTTGCTGAAACTGCTGAACGGCGACGCGTAATACACCGGGGGCGCCGGGTGGTACCGGTTGTCGACGGTGATCTGCGCCTTGCCCTGCTCCCAGATCCACGGGACCGCGATCTCGATGTGGTGCACACCGGGAGGCGCCGGAATGACGTTGTGACCCCACCGAAGCGGCACGGGAAAGCCGTTGATCCGGGCATTGGGCGTCACCAGCATCGGGCCCATCGGCGGTTTCTTCGCGTCGATGACCAGCGCGGTGGGAGGGGAGACGGGCTGCACGAAGGGCGACGGTATCACCCTGCGGCGGCCCGGAGGATGTGGCCTACTGGCCGGCCGCGATCCGGGCCTTCTCCAGTGCCGCGAGGGTGCGGAGCACAGTGGCGCGCTGCTTCTCGAGGTCGCTGATCCGGGCGCGTGCGGCGAGGCCGGCGGGCTCACCGATCAGGTTCATCTGAGCATCGATGGCCGAGAGCTGATCGAGCAGGCCGGTAACGCGCGATTCGAGCGCGGCGACGTCGACGGCGTCGGTGCGCACCGGTGCCACCGGCGGCGTGGCCGACGTGCGGGACGCGCTCGGGCGAGACGACGCAGTGGCCGATGACGTTCCGGAATGGGCGGTGCTGCGCGGCTCCGACACCACGCTGGCAGCCCGGGGACGGAGCGCCTTGCGCACTGCGGCCGGGTCCGGGAGTTCCGAGAGCTTCGTCTCGTTGAGGTCGCGGCGCGCGTCGCGGGCGTTGACCCGGTGCTCGCGCTCCTCGTCGTCGTCGGACTGCAACGTGCCGCCGAGTGGACGCAGTCCGTACATGCCGAGGAAGCGGCGGGCTTCGTCGATGACCGTTTCCTTCTCGCGGCAAGTGCCACACCGAGGTTCGTTACGGAACATCTCGACTGCGTTGTCGTCTCCGCACCATACGCACGCCCCCGGCGACCAACGCCGGACGTTTCGAATTGCAGCGATATCGATAGGGCCGGAGAGAGTCTGCGCGTCGATCACGACGAGCCACAGTAGGGGAATTCGCGCGTGCGGGTCACATCGCCGTAAGTGCGACCTGCGGTTCTGCGGCCAAGCGTGACGAAGATCATGTCGAGGCCCCGGAAAGTGCCGAGGAAACGCTGTGTGCCACACATGTTTTCCCGACCGGTAAGTTTCATTCTCCGGCGCCGATCACGGTGGTCAGCCAGTCGACGAGCGGGCGCATCGAACGCCAGGCAGTGCGGACTTCGTCAGCGGCGCGGGGAGTTTCGATCCAGTCGGGGGAGAGGTAGCTCCGGCTGGCGGTGAGCGATTTGTGCCGCATCAGGTCGAGGCGCGGGTGGTCCTCGGCGACACCGCGGGGGCGCGTCTTCAGCGTGTCGCCGCCGATCTCGAAGCCGGACGACCGGACCTTCTTCACGAGCCGGACGAGTTCGCGACCCTTGCGGTCGTCGTCGACGGCGTCACGGAAGCGGCCGACCTGCAGCGGGGTATGCGAGTAGAAGCCGCCCGCGACGAACAGTCCGGCCGCGTCGATCTGCACGTAGTAGCCCACGCCTGGGCGGGTCTCGACGAATCCGCCCTGATGGGTCTTGTAGGGCGTCTTGTCCTTCGAGAACCGGACGTCGCGGTAGGGGCGAAACACCTTGCCCGCGCCGAACTCCGATTCGAGTTCCGCGAGCAGGGCGGTCATGGGTGCGCGCACCGAGTCGTCGTAGACGGATTTGTGCGCGGTCCAGAAACTCTTGCTGTTGTCTGCCTCGAGGTCCTCGTAGAAGTCGAGAG
>NZ_JBFUHV010000058.1:0-50186 GCF_056402215.1 Rhodococcus sp. P4_B6
GCGTTCGATGATGGTGGCGTTGGCCATGCCCGCGCCCTCGCACATGGTCTGCAGGCCGTAGCGTCCGCCGGTGGCCTCGAGGTTGTTGACCAGGGTGCTCAGCAGGCGGGTGCCCGAAGAGCCGAGTGCGTGCCCGAGCGCGATGGCGCCGCCCCACGGGTTGAGCTTGGCCGGGTCGGCCCCGAATTCGTGCGCCCACGCCAGCGGCACCGGCGCGAACGCCTCGTTGACCTCGTAGCGTCGATGTCGTCGATGCTCAGCCCCGACTTCGCGAGGATCTTCTTGGTCGCCGGGATCGGCGCGGTGAGCATGAAGACCGGGTCGTCACCGGCAACGGCGAACGAATGGAACCGGGCCCGCGGCGTCAGTCCCAGCTTCGACGCCATCTCCTCGCTCATGATCAGCGCCGCGGACGCGCCGTCGGTCAGCGGCGACGAGTTGCCCGGGGTGATGTGCCACTGCGCCTCGGGGAACCGGGCCGCGTACTTCTCGGAGTAGAACGACGACTTCAGCCCGGACAGTCCCTCGGCGGTGGTGGAGGCGCGCACGGTCTCGTCGGCGGTGTGGGTCACCGTCTCACCGGCGGCGTTGGTGACCGAGATCGGGACGATCTCCTTGTCGAACARRCCCTTCGACAATGCGTCGGCGGCCCGCTGATGCGACTGCGCGGAGAACGCGTCGAGGGTGTCGCGGTCGAACTTCCACTTGGCGGCGATCAGTTCGGCGGAGATGCCCTGGTTGACCAGTCCCTCGGGGTAGCGGGCGGCGATGCCCGGGCCGGACGCGTCCTGACCGATGGTCGTCGTGCCCATCGGAACGCGGGACATCGACTCCACACCGCAGGCGATCACGATGTCGTAGGCGCCGGCGATCACGCCCTGCGCGGCGAAGTGCGCCGCCTGCTGGCTCGAGCCGCACTGGCGGTCGACGGTGGTGGCCGGAACCGAATCCGGGAATCCGGCCGACAGCACCGCTGTCCGGGAGATGTTGAGGGCCTGCTCGCCGGCCTGCCCGACGCAGCCGCCGATGACGTCGTCGACCTGTGCGGGGTCGATGCCGTTGCGTTCGACAATGCTGCGGAGCACGTGCGCGAGCAGTTCCACCGGGTGCGTGCCCGACAGCGCACCGCCGGGCTTGCCCTTACCGGAGGCGAGGCGGACGACGTCCACGATGACAGCGTTCGTCATGGAATTCCTTTCGCGCCATTCACTTGTACTTGGTGACGGCGTGGGTCTCGGACAGACATGCATCCTGATTGAGTGTGGGGCTTGCCGGAGGCCGAGGGGCTCGTAAGAGTCCGGCGGAAGGTACCGCCCCCTGCCAGCACCCCGGCCTCCGGCTCGGCACCGCGTACGTCGTTCAGTTGACGTCCTGGACCTCGAAGGGATACGGCCGCGGCTCAGGCCACCACGGGGCCTTCTCGCGGGTCTTACTGATCGGTGACCGCAATGTGCCAACGGACTCGAGTTCGAGTTCCACTACGTCACCGGGTGAGAGTGTCTTGCCGAGTTCGAGTCCAGACCCGAATCCCAGAGTGCCGGAACCGATTATGTCGCCGGGCTGGAGGTAGTCGGCGATCGAGACATATGCGACCAATTCGGCGGGGGTGTACACCATGTCCTCGGCGACGCAGGAGGACCATAGTTCGCCGTTGACCCGCACGGATCCCGTCAATCCTTCGATGGACGAGACCTCATCCATGGTGGTGATCCATGGGCCGATGCCGTAGGCGAAGTCCTTACATTTCTGCGGGCCCATGCCGATCGCCATCTCTGCGCCCTGCACGTCTCGCGCGCTGAAATCGTTGAAGATCGTGATGCCGAAGACGTGGTCGAACGCATCGTCCGGCGTCAGATTCCGTCCTCGCCGGCCGACGATGTAGCCGATCTCGAGCTCGTAATCGAACGCGTCCGTGAAGTCCGGGTAGGGAATCTCTTCGTTGTGCCCGTACACCGTCGCGGTCGAGCCCTTGAAGTACCCCGGAATTTTGTAGATGTTCGGATTGGGCAGCGCGTGTGCGACCTTCTCACTGAAGTTGACGATGTGCTGACTGAAGGTCAGCCCATCCCGGATCACCGGGGAATCCACCGCTGCACACCACTGGACCTCGAGTAACGGCAGTGATGCGTCGTCCGCGGCTCCGAGTGCCTCGTGCGCAGCATCCAGAAAGACATCGCCGCCACCGATCGCGGCGGCCATGCTGGACGGAAAGATGGAGCGGGCAATCTTCGACGCGCGCTCCGGCTCCGCACCCGAGCGTTGCAGCGTCAGCGCATATGCCTGCGCCAGGTCGATCACCCTTTCGGTATCGGGCTGCACCGCGACGATTCGTGCGCGCGGACCGTCCGGGGTCGGTCGCACCACCCTGCCTAGCTTCATTGTGGCCTCCTAGTTTGTTCCGTAATCCTATACGATACGTCTCGAACCGCAATAGGTTTGATGACATCATCTACAACTCCGTTTCGGCGGGTTGCGGGATGAGAGAAGCCGGCGAAGTCCGCGGAGTGGGCGTCGGCAGTGTGGCGAAGGCACATGCACACATGGCGGCCAATGCTGCGCACAGGATGAGTGCTGCTGAGTACGTGCCGAGGGCATCAAACAACATCCCGATGAGCAATGGCGAGATGCCTGCCGCGATGACGAAGCCCGTGTACATCCAGGAATATGCTCGGGCGTATCCCGCGAGTGCGAAGTACCGAGCGGTGAAGAAGCCGATCATGTCGATCTCGCCGCCGATGGCCAGCCCCAAGGCAATGGCGGCGAGTGGAGCGAAAGCGACGCCTCCGACGATCAGGAAGCATGTACCGGCAGCACTCAAGGCGCAGACCCCTCCGGCAACCAGTCCCGGGCGGACATGATCGAGCAGAAATCCCACCATGACCCGACTTCCGATGACAGCGAATCCGATCAGGGACGCCAAGGTCGCGGCCTGCGACGGCTCCACATCCATCGACCGCAACATTGGAACGAAATGTGTGAGCAAGCCCGTGAAAGCGAATGACATCACGAAGAACGTGATCAACAATCTCCAGAAGCACCGGTCTCGACGAATCGCGGCGAAAGTCGAGCGGGCACGCACGGGAGCAGGCACATCGAGTTCAGTGCACTCGGCGAGGTCGTCGTCCTCCCCCGAGTGGCCGTTGCCGAGGGCTCTTTCAAAAAGGCGGGCACGGGAGCGATACCGCTCGCGGCGATCACAGCGAGCACAAGAAACCCTGCGCGCCAACCATATTCGACAATGACGCCATTGACGACGAGCGGAGCGACGGCCGCGGCGACACCGATCCCAGTCATCGCGAGTCCGAGGGCAAACCCGCGCGACTTGACGAACCACAGGCTTACCGTTCGCGTAAATCCGACCGGGCCGGATGCGCTGGCGAGGAAGCCGAGTGCGAACATGACCGCAAGGAAGACGGGGACGGTGTCGACGATTGTCGCGAGGGCAAGGTATCCGGATGCGAAGGACAGTTGCCCGAAAACAATGACTCTCCTCGTCCCGAAGCGGTCGATCGCGCGCCCCGTGCATACCGTTCCTGCTGCGACCCCCGCGCTGACCAGCAGCAGACCGAGACCGTACGAGGTCTTACTCAGTCCGATGGCGTTTTCGAGGTCGGCCGTGAACAAACCTATTGTGTACAGCAGCAATCCGGAGATGCCGACCGCCGACCCGAAGCCAGCGATGACGATAGTTGGCCATCCGCGCCGGATCTCTTCATTACTGACCATGGGCACACACCTTCGACAGGGAGGGAAATCGAGCATTGGTATTTCGAGACGAGCGGGGATCGCTTCGTGTAATTGGCGTCACATCGCCTGCGGGCTATCTCAACCTATCCCACGGAGTTCGTAAATTTCATGCACCCGTGGAACTTCCACGGTTGAACGGTAGAAGCTGCCCGCAAGGGATGGCGGAGGACCACGCCGAACCAGCGGCGCCGTTCGTTGTCGCTCCGTGGGCGGTCCGCGTGCCGCTGAGAGCTACCGAAGGTTCAGGTGCCGATCCGTCGAAGGCTCCGGTGCGGCGCGCTCGGCTCTCTCGAACCGCAGTTGAGAGCTGTTGTGGCAGCGGGTTTGCGAAACGCCGGGAGCGCAGGACTGTGCGCGGGTGCGACACGCGGGTGTGTCGTAGTTGGGCGGGGTGGTGCAGGGACTGTTCAGCCTGCGGAGATCGCGGCGGATCGCGCGGAGAGCGATTTGAGATCGAAGCCGGCCCGGGTCAGGTCGGTCAGGCTCGGCCGCCGCGGTGCGGACAGTACTTTGCGGGCGGCGAGGTGCACGGCGGGCTGGTTCACCGATTCGACGGCGACGAGGACGTCGTCGCGGAAGCGGAAAGTGGAGAACTTTCCGGTGGTGGGGTCGGTGGGGACAACGGTGCGATCGGTGGGACCGCCGACGCCGGCGATCTGGATCTTGCAGCTGCCTTGGTGGCTCCAGAACCACGGGAGGTCCTGGTAGCCGGTGGGGGTCCCGGTGAGTGTGGCCGCCAGGGCCCGGGCCTGGTCGACCGCGTTCTGCACCGATTCCCGCCGAACCCTGGTCCCGGCGTGTGTGCAGGGAAAGCTGACGCAGTCGCCGATCGCCCAGATGTGCTCGTCGCTGGTGCGTAGGAATTCGTCGACGTGGATGCCGTTGTCGATTCGCAGGTTTGCGGCGGCGGCCAGATCGGTCTGAGGGTCCGCGCCGATACCGATGACCACGAGGTTGGCGGGGAAGCGGCGGCCGTCGTGTCCGACGACGGCGGAGACACGTCCGTGGGCGTGTTCGATCGCCGACACCTGCACGTCGAATTGAAAGTCGATACCCGCGGCGCGGTGAGTGACGGTCAGCTGGTCGGTGGTGGCATAGGTCAGGGCGCGGGCGAGTGGCCGGGGACCGTATTCGACGACGGTGACGTCGATGCCGCGCCGGGCCGCCGCGGCGGCGAATTCGAGTCCGATGAAACCGGCGCCGATGACGACGGCGGCCGTCGCGTGGTCGAGGTCGTCGTGGAGGAGGGTGGCGTCGGCGGCTGTCCGCAGGTAGTGCACCCCGGGTCCCTGTGCGCTGGGAAGGGTGAGGCGTCGGTTGCGGGAGCCGGTGGCCAAAACAAGGTCGTCGTAGTGCATCCGGGTGCCGTCTGCGCACCCGATGGTGCGGGTGCGCGGGTCGATTCCGGTGACAGCGGTGCCGCGCCGCAGGTCGATCTCGTGATCGTGATAGAACTCGGTGCCACGCAGCGGCAACGGTTGCGGATCGCCTTCGGCGAGGTAGTCCTTCGACAGTGGGGGGCGTTGGTAGGGCAGTTCCGATTCGGCGCTGAGCACCGTGATCGGGCGATCGTGGCCGCGGGTTCGCAGGGAGTCGGCGAGCTGGATCCCGGCATGGCCCGCGCCGATGATGATCGTCGCGCTCATGTCAGATCTGGCTTTCCGGGAGATCGACCTCGAGACCGTCGAGGGTGGTGGTGACGAGGATCTGGCAACCCAGACGGGACCGCTGCGGGGCGCGGGCGGTGGCGGTGCAGTCGAGCATCTCGTCCTCGTCCTCGCCGACGTCGGGTAGATCCGTCAGATGCGCGGAGCGGATGTAGACGTGGCAGGTGGCGCACATGGCCTGTCCGCCGCATTCGCCGACAATGCCGGGGATCGAGTTGGTGACCGCGGCGCGCATCAGGGATGTGCCGTCGGGGACGTCGAGGACGTCGCTGCGACCGTCGGGCTGGTGGAAGGTGATTTTTGGCATGGAGGTCTCTCTCTTTTCTCAGTTGTCCCAGGTGACCGGGAGATCGGTCAGTCCTCGGAACACCCATCCGTCCCATCGGGTTTCGCGGGTGGTATCGACGCGCAGGGTGGGGAAGCGCTCGTAGAGCAGGGGCACCGCGATCTCTCCGACGGCGCTCTTGGCCGCCCAGTGGCCAGCGCATAGGTGGACCCCGCTGCCGAACGCCAGGTGTGGGCGGCGTGGGCGGGAAATGTCGAACACCGTGGGATCGGCRTCGAAGTAGCGTTCGTCGCGATTGGCGGAGCCGACCACCACACCGATGGCGGCACCGGCGGGCAGGCGCACTCCCCCGAGCACCACCGGGCGGGTGGTCTGGCGGGGGTACATGCCGATCGGCGACAGCCAGCGCGCGGTCTCGTCGAACACCGCCGGCCACAGCGAGCGGTCCACGGATACGTGCCGTTGCTGGTCCGGATGCCTCGACAGCGCCCACACCATGTTGGTGATCATGTGCTGCGGCTCGTTCATTCCCCCGGTGATGGTCAGTTTGACGTTCGCGGCCACCGCCTGCCGAGGCAGTCCGCTGCCGACCAGTGCCGAGGTCATCGACTCATTGGGATGCTTGTCGTAGAAGGGAATCAGGGCATCGAGCAGGGCGTCGACCTCGGTGCGGGCCTGCTCGCAGCGGACCCAGATGTCCGGATCGTCGAGCAGGTTGCCGGTGCCGGCGATGAAGGCATGAGACCACCGCCGCATGTCCTCGACATCGACATCCGGCAGCCCCAGCAGATCGATCAGGTTCTGTGATGCCACCGGTGCTGCGTAGTCCCGGTTCAGTTCGGCAGCCCCGGGACCGGCATCGGCAAGGACGTCCAGATAGGTACGCGCGTTGCGGGTGAACACCTCGGACCATACGGACTTGACCATCTTCGGACGCAGGGTGGGATTGATCGTCGATCGTTCGGACGCATGGTCGGGATCGTCCTTGCGCAGCATCGGATGCCCACCCAGCGCGCGCAGCATGGTCGCGCCGCTGCCCCCGACATCGGCGGTGTAGGTCTGCTGGTCGCACTCGATCTCGTGGCATTCGTGGTAGCTGGTGACCAGGTACTTGTTCACGGCCGGGACCCACGCCACCGGCGCCTCGTGGCGAAGACGCCGGTACGTCGGGTACGGGTCGGCGGCAAGTTCACCGGGCGCCACCCAGTCGACTTCGGGTGCCGGGGGTAATTCAGCCGGGTCGACGGTGCCTCTTTGCGGAAGTGCGCTCTCGCCGGCGGAGGCCGGGGCGTGGGTCACCGGACAGGACATTGGCCGCGTGGCTGCCGTGTCGGTCATGTCGTTCTCCATCTTGTGCGTGTTGTGCACCACATTGGGGTTGAGACTTAGTTCACATCACCGAGTAATTCTCGTAAAGTGATCAAAAATGGCAAATATCTTCAGTTGAACGGAAGTTTCAGATGGGTCAGCTCACCGTCCGCCAGCTCGAGTTGTTTTCCGCCCTCCCGCGATATGGGACGTTGTCGGAGGCTGCGGCTGCGTTGCACATATCCGAATCAGGTCTGTCACAGGCGGTTTCGGAGGTAGAGCGAATTGTGGGGGAGCAACTGTGCGTGCGTCGCAAGGCGAAGGGTTTGCAGCTGACGCCGGCGGGGCAGTACTTCGCCCATCGTGCGCGTCATCTCGTCGACGAAGTGTCCTCCCTCGTCGGTGATCTCGCTGCCACGCGTGGGGAGATCACCGGCCCCATTCGGGTCGGTTGCTATGTAGGGTTCGCCGCCACGGTGCTGCCGCCGGTGCTGGCGCACTTCGCAGGCGCACACCCGAAGGCCAAGGTCGGGGTCCGGGTCGGTGGGGACGACGAGCTGCTGCCGTCACTGGCCGACGGCACCTTGGACTTCGCGGTTCTGTACGACATGTTTCTACCCTCGGACCTCAACAAGCGGGTGGTGTACGAGACCGAGGTCATGGCCGTGCTGCCGGCCGACCATCGACTCGCCGACCGGATCAGCGTGGCCTTGCACGAGCTCGCCGAGGAACCTCTCGTTCTGCTCGACTCGGCGCCGAGCACGGCCAACACCCATCGAATCTTCGCCGAGCAGGGGGTACAACCCACTGTCGGCACCGCCGTTCCCACAATCGATCTCGTCCGGGCTCTGGTGGGGCGAGGAGTCGGATACGGCCTGCTCATGTCCCGTCCCAACTCTCCCGACACCACCTCCGAAGGACGACCCCTGGTGACGCGACCGCTCACCCCTCGTGCCGGCCGCACCAGCGTGGTCGCGACCTGGCCCCGGCACATGACCCTCAGCCCGCGGGCACAGGTCTTCCTCGATCATCTCGTGCACAGCTTGTCCCGGGCCGGGGAGTCATCGCATCAACACTCCGATGCGCCCGACCCGATGTCGGCGAAAGTCACTCCGTGAACCCGTCTCTCGTATACCCACTCCCCCGTCAGACGTGCTGCGCAGACCGCCGACATCTCTCGGACACGTGGACGCGGGTTCGCGCCAGTTTCGGTTCGGTGGCACCTGCAGCGTTCCCGGTGCGCCCCGGTGAATCGCAGAGTGCCACTGGCGCGCGCCGACCCAGCGCACACACGCCGCCGCGATCTGCACTCGAGGGCACGCCGGCCATTTTCTGCTTGCCTCGGCGGCGTCCATTCGACCGGTGTCCCGGATTCGGACCGTCAGAGCGGTTCGCAGCCGTCCTCGCGGTTGTGTATCGGCACGAGCCCGGCGGCCTGCAGCGGGCGGAGGTCGATCAGATCACCGGCCTCCGGTGCACCCTGGACGATCATGCCGAGGTCATCGCGCAGCTGGGCGAGCGCCCGAATGCCGATACCGGAGGGGGCCAGGGTCTGCGGCACCGCGGCGAGAGCAGAGGCGACCGCAGCCTGTCCGAACCCCGTGGCGAGCAGTTCTTGCTCGACCTCGGATGCCGCCGCCTGTTGCATCCACCGGTGGGCCGCGGCCAAAGCTCGGAGATACCGGACAATTTCGTCCATTTTTCCCGAGAGGACCTTTCGGGTGGACACGAKTCCGAGGCCGGGGTAGGACGGCACCAGTTCCGCTATCCGCATGGCAACGGTCATCCCCTGATCGCGGCCGATCTCGTCCAGCGGCGGCGCCAGGAGAGTCACGTCCGCCGTGTTGGCGATCAGTGACTCGAACCGTTCGCGCACGCCACCCACCTCGACGACCTCGTACTGGTCTTTCGTCCGGCCGAGCCGCGCCATCATCGAGTACGCGACGATGGCGAAGCCGTTCGTAGGGGCGTCGACCGCCAGACGAATCACGTCGAGACCATCGGTCGATAGCAATTTGGGCCGAAGCGTCAAGGCAAGATCGGTGGTCGTTTCGATCTGGGCTATCACCGCGATGTCCGAACCCGTTGCATTCCAGGCGAACAGGTTGTCTGTCGCGGTGATGCCGACATCCGCTCGGCCTTCGTCGAGTTCCCGGCGCTGTTCGTGGGAGGACCCCACCAATTTTGTCTCCACATCGACGCCCGCTGCGGCGAACAGCCCCCGATGCTGCGCCACCGCCACGACCGGGGGGACGACGAACACCGACTGCTGCACCGTCATCGACTGTGCCTCCGTGTGAGTTGTTTCGAAGCCCTCGTACATATCGCTACAGAAAGTGATTGTGATCCACATCGCATGGGGTTAGAGTACGGAAATCGATACGAGACGTCTAGTACAGCAAGGAGCTCACGTGTCTTGGGATTACGAAGTGGTGGTCGTCGGCGGCGGCCCCGTGGGGGTGGCCGCCCTCGCTCTTCTCGGCCAGGCCGGGATCTCAGCGATCGGGATCGAACGCGAAAGTAGCGTGTGGCCACAGGCTCGGGCGGTGCACTTCGATGGAGAGACCCTTCGCGCATTTCAAGCCCTCGGCCTGGGCGAACAGGCGATGGCTCGATGTAAGCCGATGACGGACTTCCGCATGGAGAATGAAGCACGCGAGACGCTGTTCTCACATCCAACGGGGAAACTCGGAACACAGGCATGGCATGACGACGTCATGTTCCATCAGCCCGACATTGAGGTACTGCTGCGCAGCGAGGTGGACCGCCAGGCCGGCGTGTCACTTCGCTCGGGGACCACCTTGACCGATCTGGAGCACATTGCCGACGGGGTTCGCTGTGTGGTCACAGACGCCGAGGGCTCTACGGAGACCCTCACCGCGCGATGGGTCATCGCAGCTGATGGGGCTACCTCGACGGTGCGGCGACTGCTCGATGTCCGGACCGAAAGCCTCGGTAGCGATGATCCGTGGCTGGTCGTTGACGGATTACTGGACGGGGAGCCTGACATCAGTGGCGACATGGTGTTCCTCGGTCATTACAGTCGGCCGGCACTGTGGGTTCGCCTTCCCGGCAAGCGGGTCCGGATGGAGTTCAAGGTCATGCCGGACGATGATCCCCAGGAGATCACCACCGCGGCCGCCATCGAGCGCATCAGCCACGGCGTTCTGCCGACGGACCGATTCACGCCGGACCGGGCCGCGATCTATACCTTCCGCGCACGGGTTGCCGAGCGGTGGCGTGCGGGCAATGTGTTCCTCGCCGGGGACGCCGCCCATCAGGCTCCGCCACTGTTCGGCCAGGGACTGTGCGCCGGCATGCGCGATGTCGCCAACCTGATCTGGAAGCTGAGTCTGGTCTCGCGGGGTCTCGCCGACGTGGACCTGCTCGACACCTACGAGAGCGAGCGGCGCCCGCACGCCCATTACTGGGTGGAGCAGGCGGCGACGATGGCAGGCATTCTGCAGACCACGGACCGCAAGACCGCCGAACATCGCGACGCCTACGTGCGCGCGAACCCCGGTGCATCTGCACCCCCGTCGCCGGCGCTCGGTCCCGGCTTGCATACCGCCGAACTCAACGACAGTGCGGGCCGACTTTCCCTGCAGCCCCGGCTGTCCGACGGAACACGCCTCGACGATCTGGTCGGCGTCCGGTTCCTCGTCGCAGCACCCGAGGACATGATCGCCGGGTTGTCACCACAGCTTCAGGGGGCGCTCACCGGTGATGGCGAGACCGTGGTGCTCACCGACCCGGAGACGTTCTCCGACCTGCTCGCCTCGGTGAATGGCAAGGCCGTGGTCCTGCGCCCGGACCGGTACGTGCTCGGTGTCGCCGACACGTGTGAGGAGCTCGGGCTACTGCTCGAACTCGTCCCCACCTTCAAAGCGGCGCTCGCCCCCGCCGTCCAGGCCGCGCCCCTGCCACAGTGACGAGCCCTTGCCCGTCACTGCCCTGAACTGGTACCCGAAGGAGATTTCCGTGTCATTCAGTCCGATCACCCACCTACGTCACGTCGACATAGCGGTCCCCGAATACGACAAGCAGGTCGCGTTCTACGGCAACAACTGGGGCCTGACCGATGTCGGCGGCGAAAGCAATTTGACGTACTTCGCGGCCGAAGGCTCGCCTGAGCAGTACATCGTGCGTGTCAGACGCGCCGACGAGAAGCGACTCGATCTCGTGTCGTTCGGCGCAGCAGACCCCAAATCCGTCGATCAGCTCGCCGACCGCCTCGGCGGTGCGAACGTCGCGCTGATCAGCGAACCCGACATCTTGCAGACGCCCGGCGGAGGCTACGGATTCCGGTTCTTCGACCTCGAAGGTCGCGTCCTCGAAGTTTCCGCCGACGTCGAGACCCGCACACACCGCAAGATCGAGGAACGTGAAGCCATTCCCGTGCGACTGTCGCACGTGGTTCTCAACTCGCCTGAGCCCGAGAAGATGTTGGCCTGGTACGTGAAGCACCTCGACTTGCGTCTCTCCGACACCCTCGTCCATCCTCACATGGGTGGGCTCATGTGGTTCCTGCGCTGTGGACCGCAGCATCACAGTATGGCGATCGCCCGGTGCCCCCATACCGCGCTCAATCACGTGTCGTTCGAGATGCGTGGGCTCGACGAATACATGCGCGGTAGCGGACGGCTCATTCGAGCCGAGGTCCCGAAGATCTGGGGACCGGGCCGACACCGCGCCGGCGACAACACCTTCACCTACTTCCACGATCCCAACGGCAACACGATGGAGTACACCACCGAACTCGAACTTCTCGACGAGGACACCTGGCACCCGAGCCTGTAYGACACCAGCGAACCGGAGACCTCCGATGAGTGGGGCACCGCCGACTCAATGAACGAATGGATCAGCAAGCAGATGTTCAACGATCCGGACAAGGGCCTGTTCCAGGCACCCCCGGTATAGGGGCCTCGCGTACCGACACCGCAGCCCGGGCTACCCGGGCACCCGCAAGGAGCCCTCCGGTCGCGTTCGCACCCCACGGTGACGACAGATGCGACCGGAGGGCCTCCGTCGGATTTCTCGCCCATCGATGCGGCGTACACACCGATTGCTCCGAAATTCGTCGCACCGAAGAGAACATCCGCAGTCACGACTGCCACAGACGTCACCGGAAGAATTTATGACAGACTCCGCCCGGGCCTTGTTCGTCCGAGCGAAGGGCTCTTCCAGCCACCGAGTATCAACGGACTCGAGATCGCCAACCGCATCGTCATGGGTCCGATGGCGGTCCTGCAGCAGCACAAGGGCGGACGTCCGAGCAGACAAACGATTGCGTTCCTCACCGAGCGCGCCACCGGCGTCGGCATGATCATCGTCGGAGGGTCAGCGGCCACGTCACGAGGAGTTGACGAGGCACCGTTCCGGCCACTGCTCCGTTTCGACTCCGACGATCTCATCCCCGACCTGGGGCGGTTCACCGCCGCCGTGCATTCCCACGGGACCGCGATCTTCTCCCAAGCCTTCGCCGGATTCGGGCGGATGGGAATGCCAGGCAAGGACCGGCCGATTCTCACCGCAAGCCCGAAGAACGTTCATATGACCGAGGACCGCCTCCCACCGGGAACCTCACCGGCGGGAGGCGGGGCAGTCGGCGATGTCCCGCTGTTCCTCAGCAGCACAACCGATCCGCAGACGGGTGCCGACGCGATCGTATCCGGCCACGGAGATGCTCTGATGCTTGCCCGGCAACTCCTCGCCGATCCCGAGTATGCCAACAAGGTGCGCGACGGAAGAATCGACGAGATTGTCATGGTGCGACCACCAAAACTCCTGCCTGCGGTGGCTGATCGACGTTCCCGTCCGCTGCCACCAGAACCTCCGCACGGGTCGGGAAGGGCGTGAGCCGGGTGCGCGGCCCCGCTCCCCCGCATCGTGAAACGCCCCGCGGAAGACGCTCTGATCTGGTTGACCGGTTCAGAGCGGGTCATGGCTTGGCGAGCAAGATCGCCTCCAAGAATGAGTCCGCGGGGTCAACGGTGGGATTCACACCTCCGGCCCTCCACCGTCGGTGAGTGAGATTGTATGTACGAGAATGGGTGCGGGTTGCTCGTCGAGCGAGCCCGCACCCATTTGCATACGTCAACCCGCAGCGGTGAGGCGATCAACAGCGTGGCGTACATGGAAACGGCCGTCCGGACGCGTTCGCATTCGAGCTGACGAACCTCTTAATTTTAATGTCCACGTTTTCGTAGCCAACGCAAGCACCCGGCCTCCTCCGGCGGGCAGCTTCCGCGGCGACTAGGTGTACTGATCCAACGTTGGTGACGTCACGGCCACATCGCAGCCCGAACCAGACCCCGACGCGCACCGAGCGGCGCATCATCAAGGTCCGCGTCATCCGCCGCTGGGGTCCGGCCCGGATCGCGTATCTGCTGGGTCTGAATGTTTCGACAGTGCACAAGGTCCTGAGCCGGTACGGGTTGGCTCGACTGCGGTGGCTCGACCGCCCGACCGGACGGGTGATCCGTCGCATGCACTCACCGCACTGCGGCGATCTCGTTCATGTCGATGTCAAGAAACTGGGCAAGATCCCCGCCGGCGGCGGATGGCGGAAGGTCGGTCGCTCGGCAGGCAGCCGCAATGCCCGGGCCGACAAAAGCAGCGGCGAGGTCGACAAGTACTACCGTCCGGTCCGCGGCTACCACTTCCTGCACACCGCGATCGACGCACACTCACGGTTGGCCTACTCCGAACTGTTGGGCGACGAACGCAAAGCCACCGCCGCCGCGTTCTGGCTACGCGCCAACGCGTGGTTCACCGAGCACGGCATCACGGTCGAAAAGGTGTTGACCGACAACGGTTCCTGCTACCGATCACACGCGTTCCGAGACGCACTCGGTGAGATCAAGCATCGCCGAACCCGCCCCTACCGACCCCAAACCAACGGCAAAGTCGAACGCTTCCACCGCACCCTGGCCGACGAATGGGCCTACGCCCGCCTCTACACCAGCGACCGCGAACGCTGCGACGAGTTCCCGCGATGGCTGCACACCTACAGTCACCACCGAGGCCACACCGCACTCGGCGGCCAACCACCCGCCACCCGCGTACCCAACCTCCCAGATCAGTACAACTAGGCGTCGATACAGCGGGTGCGTTGCATGCCCAGACCATCGATCTCGCATTCGAGGACGTCCCCCTGGCGGAGGTACCGGCCCCAGTGCGAGCCGTTGCCGGGCGGGGATCCGGTGATCACCATGTCTCCGGGCTCGAGCTCGACGAAGCGCGAGATGTAGGAGATCAGTTCCGCGGGGCCAAAGACCATGTCGCCCGTGGTGCTGTCCTGCATGGTGTCACCGTTGAGGCGAAGCCGGATACCCAGGTTCAGTGGGTCTGGCACGAAAGCTGCCGGAACGAGCCACGGGCCGGTCGGGTAGAACGTCGGGAAGTTCTTCGCCCGCATCCAGTCCGTTCCCATCATCGCAATATCCCTGCGCGGAACCAGGCTTCGTGTGGTGAGGTCGTTGCAGATCGTGTAGCCGGCGACGTAGTCGAGTGCGCCGGCCACCGTGACGTTGTGAGCACGACGACCGATGACCACGCCGAGCTCGAGTTCCCAGTCGTGGTCGGACCATCCGGTAGGAAGAAGAATGTCGTCGTACGCGCCGCTGATCGCCGAAGGGACACCGGTCCACACATACGGTTCGCCGTGCGCTTTGCGCTCGTCGATGTCGTGGCCGGCCTCCTCGGCGAGCTCCTCGTCCGTCAGTCCGGCGGTGCCCAGCTTGTGCGCTACCGCCATCTGGATGATGTGCTCGCGATAGTTCGCTCCGGCCCCGTAGATCTGGCCCGGCCGGGTCACCGGCGGCAGCGTTCGCAGTTCCGACGCGGGTGTTCCGGGCGTAGTGGGTGAGACCGCGGCCTCGGCCAGTGTCTTGAACGCGGAGTCCCAGTCCTCGAGTAGCGCGGCGGTCGAGTCATAGGCTGTGAATGCACTGATGTCGTACACGTCGTCGTCGACTACCAGTCCGGGGAATGGGCCGTTGCCGGCGTCGAAGGTCCCCAGTGTGAATCGTTTCTGGTCCATCCTCATCTCTCTTCCGATTGGTCGGCGGTTCGGTTGCCGACCGCACTATCCGGGCGGCGCAGGACTGCCCCCCGGCCGCGGTATTCCGCGACGACACGAGGGCCGCTGCGGACGGTGACGTCGACCAGGGAGTGCCGACCGGTGTGGTGCCGGACGATTGCCTCGGCCACCAATTCCTCTCCGACGTGTGCCGGGGTGTAGTACTCGATCGACGCACCGGCGGTGGCTGTTCCGGGTGTGCGGCTGTTGGCGGCACACGCGAAGGCGCTGTCGGCGAGGACATAGATCACCCCGCCGTGGGCGATGCGGTGGCCGTTCGCCACGGACTCATCGATCACCATGTGCAGTACCGCCCGCCCCTCCCCCGCCGAGAGCACCTCGATTCCGAATTCGGCCAGGCTCGAATCCTGCGCCAGCAGCCTGCGGACCGGCTCGGTGATCGTCATGGCACGCTCACCTGTCGCTGTCGTATCGTGCGGTCACGGATCTCGATCAGCACCTGCGCATCGTCGACCGAACCCGGGTCGACCACCTGGTCCACGGAGTGCCCGAGCAGAATCCGCTTGACCGGAACCTCGAGCTTCTTGCCCGTGCGGGTGTGCGGAATCCGCGAGACAACAATGATGTCGTCGGGGACGTACCGTGGTGACAGCGCCGCACGAATCGCGTTGCGGATGGCCGTGATCGCGGCTTCGGGATCGGTTCCGGTGTGCAACTGCACGAACAGCGGCATGTAGTAGCCGTCGGTCTCCTCGACACCCACCACGAGTGCCTCCTCGACCTCCGGCAACGCCTCGACCACCCGGTACAGGTCCGCTGGGCCCATCCGGATGCCGTTGCGGTTCAGTGTCGAATCCGATCGTCCGACGATGACCGAGCTGCGATCGGTATCGAATTCGACCAGGTCTCCGTGGCGCCACACACCGGCGTACGTCGAGAAGTAACTCTCGCGGTAGCGCGAGCCGTCGGGGTCGTTCCAGAAGTACAGCGGCATCGACGGCATCGGGCTGGTGATCACCAGCTCGCCGGGTTGGCCGACCACCGGGTGGCCGGCGGTGTCCCATGCTGCGGCGGCAACCCCGAGCGCAGGCGGCTGGAGGCGTCCCAGACGCACCGGTTCGGTCGGCGCGCCGCCGAGGAAGATTCCGGCGATGTCGGTGCCCCCGCTGACCGATGCCAGCCACACCGGCCCGACGGCGTCGTAGACCCACCGGAATGCGTCCGGTGCCAGGGGGGAGCCGGTGACCTGGATCATTCGGAGCGCGGAGAGGTCGTGGTCGGTTCCTGGGCGCAGCTGAGCGCGCATACTGGCGTGTGTGTAGGCAGCGCCGAGGCCGAGCATCGACACCTTGTTCTCGGCAGCGACTCGCCAGACCCGGTCGATGTCGGGATGGGCGGGGTTGCCGTCGAGGAGAACGATGGTGGCCCCGCGCAGAAGCCCAGAGACGAGCATGTTCCACACCACCCAACTGGTGGTGCCGACGACGAACAGCTTGTCTCCGGGGCGAAGGTCGGCGTGCAGCGTCAGGGTTTTCAGGTGCTCGAGGACGACGCCGCCGTGTCCATGGACGATCCCCTTCGGGATGCCAGTGGTGCCCGAGGAGAACAGCACCCACAGGGGATGGTCGAACGGTAGTTGGTCGGCTTCCCATTCGTGCTCGGCGGCCACGACGTCCTGCCAGGAGTGCGTACGCATCGACGTGGCCGGAACACCCGCAGCGGTATCGACCCAGACGATTTCGCGCAGGCTCGGCAGTTGAGCGACGATGTCGGCAAGGACGTCACTGCGATCGAGACGGCGGCCGCCGTAGGTGTAACCGCTCGCCGCGATCAGCACGACGGGTTCGAGTTGCTGCAGCCGCGAAACGATGGCGCCGACGCCGAACTCGGGCGCGACGATCGACCACACCGCCCCGACCGAGGCTGCGGCGAGAAACCCGACCACCGCTTCGGTGCGGTTGGGCAGGATTGCAACCACGCGGTCGCCGTGCTGGACCCTGGATTGTCGCAGGAACGCGGCGAGGGCGCCGACTTGCCGGCGGAGCTCGTGCCATGTGGTCGTCGTTGTCGTACCGTCCTCGTCGATGGCCACAATGGCCTCGTCGGCGTTGTCGTGGTCGGCGAGCGCATACGAGGCGTAGTTGACCGTCGTTCCCGGGAACCATCGCCCGCCGGGCATCGTGTCGGGCACGACAGGTTCGCCGTCCGGGGTGTCGACGACGATGCCGATGTAGTCGGCGAACGCGCGCCAGAACGCATTCGGGTCGGTGACCGACCAGTGCCACAGTGCGTGGTAGTCGTCGATCGTGCCCGGCGTCACGAGACCCGATGTGGTCAGCCAGGTGACGAATCTGGTGAATTCACTGCCCTCTGTGCGGGCCTGATCGGGGCACCACAGAACGTCCCCCGGTGTTTCTGTCACGACGACTGCCCCGCCAATTCGCTCTGGGTGTCGTCGGTCGATACCGGCAAGGCGCCGAACAGAAGGAACGCCACCCGGCAGTTCTCGTCGGTTCGGTTGGACCAGGCATGCGCGGTGCCGCGCTGGACGATCACGTCACCGGCCTCGAGCCGGCACTCGCCCTCATCGAGAAGTAGCCAGATCTCGCCCTCGATTACGACGGCGAAGTCGATCGAGTCGGTCTTGTGGAACCAGAAGTGGCGGTTGCCGCTGTGGGTCGCTTCCTCTCGCGCGTGGTCGCCGCCGATGTCGGAGAATAGCTGGTCCTTCCCGGCCTTTTCGTACACGCTGTCGGGTGGGAAGTCGGCGACGCGGAAGATCGTGCCACCCAGTTCCGGGTACATCGGGATCTCGGCGTCGACGGAAGCTGGGTCGAGGCGGCCGTCGTTGGACACCGGTCCCGGTTCGGTGGCCCACACCTGCGCGGCGCCGAATCCGGGAACCGTCGGTGACCTGAAAATGTTGGGGGCCTTGCCGTCGGCAAGGACGTATGACCGGCCCTGCTCGTCGACCGCCGTCACCACCCGACGAATAGAGGCGGTTCGCGCCTGAGGCTGATTCATTGTGTGCTGCCTTTCTGAAATCAGTTCACTGCCTGAGTGGCGAATGGGTACGGCTTTTCCTCGGGAGCCACGACGCGACCTCCCGTTCTCCGATGGGGTACGCAGGATTCGATTCCGTCGAGTTGCGTCCCGGCTCGCGTCGACGATCGAGCTCGAGACCGACCGTTTCCGAGGGTTCCGGTTCAACCACTCCTTCCAATTCAATTCGATACGTACCGTACAGCACTGTGGTGTCCATCACCAGCGCCAGTGCAAACCACCACCACGAGGCCAGGGCCCGGGTAGTTGCGATCCGAGACGGACCGGATAGCATTTCGGGCATGGCCGTACGGAGTGAAGCAAGCCGCAAGGCGGTCCTGCAGGCAACCATGGAGTTGCTCAACGACACCCCACCTGGGCCGGTGTCGCTGCAGAAGCTGTCCATCGAAGGCATCGCCAAGCATGCCGGTGTCAGCAAGATGACGATCTATCGGTGGTGGCCCAGCAAGACGGCTGTAGTCATCGATTCCTTCCTCGACAACCACGTGGCGCAGACCCCGATCCACGACGAGGGTCCAGCTATCGATGCACTGCGGGCACATCTGGCGTCACTCGCACGCGTCTACAGTGGGCCGGAGGGGCGACTGATCGCGCAGCTCATCGCAGAGTGCCAGCATGATCCGGCAACCCTCGAGGAGTTCAAGCAACGGTTCTGGAAAGGACGCGCCGACGCCGCAAGGCTTTTGATCGAGCGCGCCGTCGCCGAAGGTGCCGTGCGGGATGACATCGACCCTGATGTCGTCGCCGAAATGCTCTACGCTCCAATTTACTTCCGACTTCTGTTCCAGACCGGGGACCTGGACGAGGAGGCCACCGATGCCATGGTCGACGCCGCCCTGAAAGGCATCGGCAGGTAGGAGGAGGCGCAAACATTCCGTGGCCTCGTTCTTTGGCGAAACCGTGTGGGAGCAGGACGACGTTCGGCACCCAATGCGGCACCCCCTTGCAGGCCTGAAGGCCACCGATCTGGCGCTGTCCGCGCTCGACTACGCCCTGCTCACTGCGCTGTCGGCGCTGGAGTAAAATGCCCGAGATGGGTAGGCAAGTCTCGCGGGCTCGAGCACTGACGCCACCAGCGGCGGAATTGTTCGGGCGCCAGCGCGAGCTGGCGAGCGCACGTGAACTTTTTGCTTCTACCCGCCTCGTTACACTCACCGGACCCGGGGGCGTGGGCAAGACCGCTCTGTCTGCGGCGTTGTCCGCCAAGCTCGACCGGGCATTCCGAGACGGCGTATGGTTCGTCGAGCTGGGCGCGCAACGCAGTTCAGACACTGTAGCCGAAGCCGTGGTGACACAAATCGGCCTGAGCGCATCGGCCAGCGTGGATGCCGAAGAACAGCTCCGGCGGCATGTGGCCGATCGCTCAATGCTGTTGATACTGGACAATTGCGAGCACGTCCTTCCCGGATGCCGGCGATTGGTGTCCGCGCTCCTCGCCGCCTCCGCCGAGCTGCGAGTATTGGCTACCAGCAGAGAGCCATTAGGAATCCGAGGCGAGCGTGTAGTCGCCGTTCGCCCGCTGGAAATCCCCCCGAATCATCGCGGCCTCACCGCCGACGAACTTTGCGAGTATCCGGCCGCGGCCATGCTGAAAGCCCGGGCCAAGGCGGTCAACGATCAATTCGAGATCACCGACCGGACTGCGGCGGAGATCGCACAGCTGTGCACCTATCTGGACGGAATGCCGCTGGCTATCGAGCTCGCTGCTATGCGGCTGCGATCGCTGTCGGTGCACGAGCTGCTGACTCACATTGACGACCGATTCGCACTGTTGACCTCGGGTGACCCCACCGCCGCGCCGCACCACCGGTCTTTGGATGCCCTGGTGCGGTGGAGCTATGACCTATGCTCCTCCACCGAACAGCTGCTCTGGGAGAGAATGGCCGTGTTCAGCGGCAGCGTCGATCTTCCCACGATCCGCGCCGTGTGCRGGCTCCCTCCACTGCAAGGAACCAAACTGTTCGACGCGCTCGATGGCTTGGTATCCAAGTCGATTGTTCTCACCGAGACGACGCACGGCGACATGCGCTATCGGTTCTTGGAAACTCTGCGCGAGTTCGGGCGGGCCCAAGCCGGGGCCGGCGAAGACTACGGTCGCGTCCGGCGTGCCCACACGGAGTATTACCGAACGTGGGCGAGCAGAGCCGCCGAGAACTTCTTCGGCCCGCGCCAACTCGATATGGTCCAGCGGTGGGAGTCTGACCTCACCGACCTCGAGTTAGCCTTTGACCATCTCCTCCACGCGGCTCCGGGCTCTCATGGCGCCCTGGAGCTCGCTGCGGACCTCCGCTTCTTCTGGATGAATGGCCATCTCCGTGAGGGTCGCCGCTGGCTGGAGCGTGCCCTTGCCAACGATATGACCGTCTGCGCCGAGCGTGGCAATGCCCTGTGGGCAGCGGGGTGGATTGAGGCGCTGCACGGCGAAACGCATACTGCCCGGGAGCTTCTTGACGAAGCGGACACGATCGCCCGGAAGATCGGTGATCCGCGAATTGCTGCGCGGGCCGCGACGTGGACAGGATTGGCCGCGTTGATCACCGGGGATTTCGAGGTTAGCCGCTCATCTCTGGAAATGGCTTACACCGCCCACCTCGAGCACGCGGATGCCGAGGGTCTGCTGATGACCTTGTTCCTGCTCGGATTCGTCAGGAGCATATCCGGAGATCATGTAGGTGCCACGGACGCCGGCCGGGAAGCCGTCGAACGAAGCGAACGTCTGGGCGATACTTGGGGCCGCTCCTATTCGCTGTGGATGTTGGGATTCGACGCGTGGACGCGTCAGGACCTCGATGTCGCTGAGGAGTACGCCGAGCAGAGCCTCACATTGCGATGGGACTATCACGATGACTTCGGCAGTGCAGTCGTCCTCGATCTGATGGCAGGCATCGCGCTGGACGACGGCGATCCCAAGAAGGCGGCGAAGATGTTGGGCGTCGTCGCTGAACTGCTGGCCATTGTCGATACTGAGGTACCGGGCATGCTTGGCTCGCGCTATCAGGCGATCAAATCCGCCGTCCAGGATCGGCTCGGGGACGACCTGTTCGCCCGCCATCACGACATCGGTCGGCGACTGGACCGCGGTCAGCGGATGCGCTTGGCGCTGGGGTCGGTCGCCGCCGTCCCATCGGACCCGACGGACACGGTGGCTGCGGCTGGCTTGCTGACGCCGCGGGAAACGGAGGTAGCGGCGCTGTTGGCGGAGGGTCTCAGCAATCGTGCCATTGCCGGCAAGCTGGTGCTCTCTCCGCGCACAGTCGAGGTTCATGTCGAGCACATTTTGGCCAAGCTTAGCGTCAAATCACGCACTGAGGCCGGCCTGTGGGCAGCCGCCGCCCTCGGCAAGAAGGCGTGACGCGCGTCCCCGGATCGGTGTCCCATGTCACAGGGTACGTAGATGCCCAATTACGTAGCTTCTAGGTGTTCCCACGCTGTCACGGACATGCCGCGCGGGGGAAGGTGGAGTTCCCATCCCGAGGACCCAGGTGCGAGGGATGGTCCTAATTGTCGACTGGAACCCCAGCGCTGGACCACCGGTAGGTATCCGCCAGCGACGGCGTTCTCCCCTAGGCAGGTTCACCATGCAATTGCGCGAGCTTCAGTGGTTCACGACGCTGGCCGAAACCGAGCACATCACGGAGGCTTCGATACGGTTGAATATCAGCCAGCCGACCCTGTCGCGGGCGTTGGCCCGAATCGAGCGCAAGCTTGGAGTGCAGCTTTTCGACCGCYACCAGAACCGGCTGCGACTGAACAGGTACGGCAAGCTCTACCAGGCCCACGCGTTACGGGCACTGAACGAGTTAGACCGTGCGGAACAACGGATCGCCACCCTGGTCGATCCGGATCGAGGCTCGGTGTCGCTTGGGTTTGCGCATTCCTTCGGTGGGTGGCTGATACCGGATCTGCTCATGAGGTATCGCGGTGTCGCGTCAAGTACGTCCTTCGAATTACATGGGGGTGCTTGCGATTCCGTGGTGGACAGTGTGCGGCAGGGGAAAATTGATATCGGCTTCGTAGCTCCTGAGCCGGCCGCGGACGATCTCGTGTGGATACCGCTCGGGCATGAGGCCCTGTGTTTGAGGGTTCCCGCGGGCCATGCGTTCGAGGGCCATGACCATATCGCGATGACCGATGTCTCAGACGAGCCAATGGTCGCACTGAAGGCTGGACACGGTCTACGCCAGGCCACGGACCGCCTATGCCGGGAGGCGGGGTTCAGGCCTCGCATCGCGCTCGAAGCCACCGAACTTCCCACACTGCATGCCCTTGTCGCGGCCGGACTGGGCGTGGCGGTCGTGCCCGCCGCCCCATCGGGACACCCGTCCGCCACTGGTACCGTCCCGCTCAGCGACCCGACTGCGTTCCGGTGCTACGGGGCGGTCATCCGCAGGCATGGTCCGAGTAGCCAGGCCGCACGGCGTTTCCTGAAATTCGTCGCCGGTGTCTCGGCGATTCCGGCGCGAGCAGACCGCGCGCCGTCCGAAGGAACTCCGAGACGGGTGCTGCGGCCAGCAGTACCTGGCGCCTGGCCGGTGTCGGCTTGAGTACCGAATACGTGTCGTGCCCGAATGAGGGACCGCTCGGGGAGCAAATTTCYGCCGCGGCGCGCGGCTTAGGTCACCTCTCCGCCGTGGGATCGGCGACGTTCCGCGAGCGGCACGTTCACGTCGCAGTCGATCTCGTCGACGGTGGCCATCATCCTGCCTTCACGGTCGGATACGAACGCAGCCGGACCGCTCCGGACGCCTCATCCCGAATTGCGCCACCCGGTGACGAACGAACGCAACGATTCCGTGCCCGCGATCTGCAACTGGCCACGGACGCGTACGCAAGGAGGCTGGTCGACCACGCGCAGGCATCCGCAAATCGGCCCTTCGTGCTGCTCGACGTCGAAATTCTGCTCGCTTCGACTGCGCGGAAGGCGCGGCTGGCACTTCGAGAACTCGAATTGGCGACCCCCTCTAGTCCGACAACCTTGCGATTCGTGGGAACAGCGAGTGGTCTCGCATGTTTGGCCGCGGATATCCGCACAGCGGGAGTCGCAGATGGGGTCACGCTTCTCCCTCTCTGGAACGCTGGCACCGTGGAACTTCTTGCCCAGGTGACGGTTCCGGAACTTCACCGTGCAGGCTTCGTCAACTTTGACACCGCGAGCGCGCTCGTTGCGACCTTGGGCGGAACCACCTTGGGGTAGGCGCTGTCCGATCCGAGTGGACACGCGGTTCGTCTGCGGGTCGTGGACACCGATACGCCTTTGGCGCTATGAGAGGAAGTGCTTTACAACCATGGAATTACGTGAGCTTGAATGGTTTGTCATCCTGGCGCGAACCGAGAACGTGACCAACGCCGCCACACATCTCCACATCAGCCAGCCGACTATGTCGCGTGCACTGGCGAGAATCGAACGTCAATTGGGCGTCAAGTTATTCGACAGGAATCAGAACCGGATCCGGCTGAACAAATACGGTGAGATCTACCGGGCCCACGCGGTCAGAGCAATGCAGGAGCTCACCCAGGGCGAAGAACGGATCCGAACTCTGGTGGATCCTGAGCGCGGAGTGGTGTCCCTCGGATTCCTCCATTCCTTCGGATCCTGGCTCGTCCCCTCCCTGTTGGACCAATACCACCTGGTTGCACCGCTGACCACGTTCGAACTCGAGGGAGGGGCCGCGGACGCCATAGTTGACGCCGTGCGAAACGGCCGGATCGACGTCGGGTTCGTCGCACCTCGACCAAACGCGGAAGATCTGGCCTGGGTGCCGCTGGGCCGAGAACTTCTCTGTCTCGAAGTCCCGCCCGGGGACGAATTCGCCGATCGCGAGTCCATCACCATTGCCGAAATTGCTGGGCGGCCAATGATCGCTCTCGGCCCGAGCTACGGGCTGCGCCAAGTCGTCGACCGCCTCTTCGACGAAGCCGGCCTTACTCCCACCATCGGTATCGAAGCCACCGAATTGTCCACGCTGCGCGCACTGGTCCGGCACGGCCGCGGCATCGCCATCGTGCCGGTTCCCCAGGCCGATCAGCAGTCACCGACGGTCACGATTCCGATCAGCGACGCCAACGCATTTCGCTTCTACGGCGCGATCACCCGGAATTACGGGCCGACGGGAACCCCAGCGAGAGCATTTCTCGAATTCGTGACGGGCCACTTCGCCAGCTCGGATATCGACCGAGAGGACGAGTGACCCTTACCATCAGGTCCCGGGGGGGAGGACGATGTCGAAGGTGACGTCGCTCCACGAGCCGTTCACCACGCGCCCGTCGGGAGTGGGTCCCGACGGGTGACGCTCGAACGCCTTGATCAACGACTCCTTCACGCCGAACACGGCATCCTTCCAGCCGATCTCGTCACCGTCGACGAAGATGTGAGTCACCAAACGCCGTAAGCCAGGCGCAGTCACCATGAAATGCAGGTGACTCGCGCGCATGGGGGAACGACCTACGGCCGAAAGCATCCGCCCCACCGGACCGTCGTGCGGAATCGGATAGGGAGTTGGAGTCATACCCCAGAATCGAAACTCCCCGCTGTCGTCGGCGAAAAGGTGCGCACGTGCCGCGACGCGGTCGTCGCCGTACTGCACGTCGTACTGCCCGTCCTCATCCGCCTCCCACACCTCGATACGCGCGCGGGGAACGGGTTTACCGTGAACGTCGCGGACACTGCCGGTCACCCAGCACGGCTCCCCCTTCGCGCCGAACGACATGTCCTGTCCAAGTTCGATTCGGGGTGAACCTTCCACGAAGAACGGGCCGAACACCGTCGCCTCGGTGGCGTTCGCGACCGATGGATTGTTCATTCCGATYACCTGCATGGACAGTCCGAGTACGTCGGACAGCAGAATGAACTCCTGCCGGGTGTCCGTACACGTCTGGCCCGTTTCGGTGAGGAACGCGATCATCGTGTTCCATTCGGCTTCGGTGAGCCTGACCTCGCGGGCTGCGGCATGCACGTGCCGAACCACCGCCTTCATGACTTCTTTCAATCGGGCGTTCGGCGATTCGCCGAACGAGCCGAGGACGGTGTCGACCAGTGCCTGCTCACGCGCGGCCTGCTCGGTCGACGGGTTCAGCTCGGCGTTCGCTCGCTCCTGCTCGATCGTCATACTCGCTCCTGCTCATCGATCGGGTCGCCCGCCCACGCGGCGGCGAGAAGAGTGCGCAGATCGGCCAGCGCGACCGGGCGCGGGTTAGAGGCAGGAACCGCCGCGATGATGCGCTCGGCGGCGGTGTCGATGCCGTCCTCCGGCATACCCAACTGTGAGAGAGAGTCGACGACACCCAGGTCCCGGCGGAGGTCGTAGAGCCCGCGTGCAGCCGACGAGCCACCGAGGGCGTCCGACACTCGGCGCGCTGCATCGGGCGCGGCGGGGCCGTTGAAGTCCATCACGTAGGGCAGCACCACGGCATGCGTGTCGGCGTGTGACAGCCCGAATGCACCACCCAGAACGTGGCAGATCTTGTGATGCAGCGCGCTGCCCGCCGAGGCGAACGCCACGGCCGCGAGGTAGGCCCCGTAGAGCGTGGCCTCTCGCGCGTCAAGATTGTCAGGGTTTTCGGACATAGCCCGCAAGCCGGGAACGAGCGCACGGAGGCCCTCGGTGCCAAGTGCCGTGTCGATCGGGTCGGCACGCGGCGCCCAGAAAGCGTCCACCGCATGGGCGACGGCGTTGAGCCCCGACGCCACCGCCAGTCGGGCGGGCAGCGAGGCGAAGAGAGCCGCGTCATAGACCACGACTCGGGGCAGAACTTTCGGATCGGATCCGGTGGTCTTGCGATCCCCGTCCGTCTGTCCCCACACGTCGGTGGCTTCGGAGCCGGCGAACGTGGTCGGGACGGCAACGATCGGGATCCCAGTGTCGCGGGCAACGAACTTGGCGAGCCCCGTCGACGAGCCGCCGCCGATGCACACGACCGCGTCGACAGCCTCTAAACGCGCGAGGTCGACAGCAGCGCGACCGTTCGCGACCGGCACGTGCTGGACGACATCGTCGATCCGAGCCACGACCGGTACCCGGTGAGCCATCTCGTCCGCGAGGCTCGTCACGAACGAATCAGCGACGAGCAGCACGCGCGACGCGGACAGGTCCCCCACGGCCGAGACGATGTTGTCGACCGCTTGCCCGCGGGCGAACAGCACCCGTTGCCCGAGTGTGGTGTGGTCGAACTCGATCACAGCCCCGTCCTCGCGGAAGTGACCTGGCGCGACAGCCAGGACAGCAGGTGCGAAGCCACGGCGTCCGGCGCTTCGAGAGTCGAGAGGTGGCCGACCCCGGGGAGGACGACCAGTTCCGCATGCGGGACCGAGTCGACGACTTCGGAACCGAGCGCGAGCGGGGTGATCGCGTCGTGTTCACCCACGATCACGAGTGTGGGCACGTCGAGCGTGGCGATTTCGGAGCGCCGGTCGCGTCGGTTCGACACGGCCGTCTGCTGTGCGATGAACACCTCGTCACCGAGATCTCGCGCCATCGTGGCCGCGGCTTCGGCGACGTCCGGCCGCTGCGGGGCGACAGCGCTCGAAATCATTGTCACCGCTTCGTCGAATTCCCCTGCTCGAACTTTCTCGACGAGGCGCTGGGAATTCGCGCGCCGATCGGAATCGGCAGCGATTGCGGACGAGTTGAGCAGTACCAGGCCTCGCACGCGACCCGTTCTCCGGAGCGCGATCTCCAGTGAGACGTACCCACCCATGGAGTTTCCCACGAGGAAGAATTCCTGCGGGCTCTGCTCGAGTACGCGGTCGGCCATGTCCTCGATCGAACTGCCGTGACCGCGCACCACGACGCTGGTTACCTTGTCGCCGAGGATGTCGGCTACCGGCCGCCACGAGCGAGCGTCCGATCCCAGCGCCGGAACGAATACCAGGGGCACGTCGAGCACGTCGCTCATGATGCAGCTCCGTCGACCGCGAGGATGCATCCCGACGTGAAACCGGCATGTTCGGACACGAGGTATCCGACTGCGGCCGCGATCTCCGTACCGGTTCCTGTGCGGCCCAGTGGAATAGCTGCGCGTGTCGCGTCCTGCGTCTCGTCGGACAGCGCCTCGAAGATGGTCCGCACCCGGCCGGCGGTCGGTAGAACCAGACCGGGCGAGACCGCGTTCACGGTGATGCCCGTTGCGCCGAGGTCTTTAGCCAGCTGCTTCGTGAAGCCGTTGATCGCAGCCTTCGATGCGGCGTACGGCAGCCGGGCACCTACGGTGCCCGAGGGACCTGCCAGGCCGTTGGCGACCGCGGACGAGAAGTTCACGATCCGGCCGTAGCCGTGTCGCAGCATGAGTGGCACTGCCTGTCGGCTGCAGAGGAAGGCGCTGGTTACGTTGTTGTCGAGCACCCGCCGCCAGACGTCGGCGCCGAGGTCGTCGAGCGAGCGCACCGGATCCGTTCCGCTGCCTCCGGCGGTGTTGACCAGTGCGTCGAGACGGTCGAACCGCTGGTCGATCTTCTCGAACGCAGCGACGACGGCTACCTCGTCGGTTAGATCGACCGCTAGCGTGAGCACCTCGACGCCGGACACGATGGTCTCGATCTGCTTCTTCGATGTCTCGAGCCCGTCCTCCTGGATGTCCAGGAGGACGACGGAGAATCCGTCTTCGGCGAGTTGCTGCGCGATTTCGGCGCCGAGTCCCTGCGCTGCACCGGTGACCGCCGCGACTCGCCTCTCAGCGTTGTGCTCAGGCACGTACTTTCCTCACTTCGTGATGACGATGAATGGTGATGGTCGGATGCGTGGTCACCCGAGCGGACCCCAGAACGTTTCGCCGCCATAGGTATCGGACATGGGTTCGAGCGTCTCGGGCCAGACTCCGGGTTCGACGCGGCGTCGGCTCTCAGGTGAGCGCACTGTGCCGTCCCACCCGACCTGCTCCATGTAGTAGTAGAGCTGCATCACGTGACCGTCCGGCGCGACCGCGTGGATGGCGTAGTCGATGCCCGGGTGAATCTCCTGCGGCAGATCGATCAGCTTGACGCCGCGTTCTTCGAGGAAGGTCTTCGCGTCCCGCAACTGCTCGTACGAACCGAGCTGGACGCCGAAGGACAGCAGGGTCGTGTTGTCGCTCAATCCCAGTGCACTCCGGACCTCGAGCGGGAAGAGTGCGATGCTGTGGTGTTCGGTGTTGGCGCGCAGAAAGAGCACGCGGTGACCCTCGACGGTCGACTCCTCGCTCTTCACCAGTCCGAGCGTTTCGGTATAGAAGTGTTCCGCCGCATCGAGATCGGCAACGAAGATGCTGACCGGACCGATGCGGACCGGTTTGAAGGGACGGGCGAGCAACACTCCGCCGACGTCGTAGGTCTTGGGTAGCGTGTCGATCCAGCGGTGCCCCGAGGTGAGGTCGATGCCCTTTTCCTCGGCTTCCTCGAGCTCGCTCGCCTCCGACTTCGTGGGAAGCGCGGGATGTTCGTTGGCCCAGGGCCACATCACTTCCGGCTTGCTGACGCCGTCCCAGCCCACCTGCTCGATGCCGTACTCGAGTTCGTTGGTGTGACCGGTGGGGTCTGGGAAGTAGGTGTGCCAGTTGGAACCGGGGTCGCGGCCGTACCGCTCGATCGTGGAGCCCTGCTCCTCGAGCCACAACCTAGCCTGCACCACCTCACGCAACGATCCTGCCTGCCAGGTGATCTGGTTGACCGTGATGTCGTCCCGAGCAGGGTTGTCGTTCTTGTCCACCCACGAACGGGGCATGAGCACCAGCGTGTGGTGGTCGCTGTTGTGCCGCAGGAAGTAGATCTTGGTGTCGGACAGGCCGTCCAACCACACACCGGGATCGTACTTCTGCAGATCGAGCATGTCTGCGACCACGAAGCCGAGGACATCACGGTAGAAGCCGACGGCTGTTCCGGTGTCAGTGACGCTGATGCCGAAATGGTTGAGACGACGAATTTTGAATGGTCGGTCGTACGAGACACCACCGACCGAGTATTTCTTCGCGGCCATGACTACTTCTTCCCGCCGCGCGATCCGGAGATCGTGTTGGTGATGGAGCCCAGTGCGGTGGAGCTGACCTCCACAACATCACCCGGGTTCAGGAAGAGCGAATCGTCCGCGAACTTCCCCTCGGCGTCGCGGGTGCTGGAATCGACGGCCGTCCCCTTGGGCGTCCCCCCACTGATCAGATCCCCGGGGAACAGCGTCGAATCCCTGGACAGGTACTCCCCGAGCGAGGCGAAGCTATGGATCATCGACTTGGTGTTCCCGCTCTGCCGAACCTCGCCGTTGATGCGTGCTTCCACCGGGATGTCCTGCGGATCCAGGCTCTCGTCGACGACGATCCAGGGACCAACCGTTGCGGCGCCATCGAAGTTCTTCGAGTACTGGAAGTCCGGTCCGAACGAGACGTTATCCCTGATGGACCAGTCGTTGACCAGCGTGTAACCCCAGATGTACGAACCGAAGTCGTTGGCCGCGATGTCCTTGGCACGCTTACCGATCACGACGGCCACTTCCGCCTCGTAGTCGAGCAGGTTGGTCCGGCGCGGGTAGGCCAGGTCGTCACCGTCGGCCGAGACGACTCGCGGGTCCTTGATGAAGTACTTCGGACCACCGGACACCAGCCGGTCGAGGGTTGCCTTGTCACTCCCGTTAGAGGTGTTGTCGGCAGCGGCCTGCATGTGGTCGGCGAAGTTGGCCAGTGCGGCGAAGATTCGCGACTGCCCTTCGATCGGCGCGTGCAGCGTGACTGCGTTCAGGGGGAACACGAGCTGTTCGCCGTCGACGCCCGTCTTGTCGCTGTCCTCCGACAGGAAGTCGAGCGCCGTGTTTGCACCGGCGAGTGCGTCGTCCCCCTGCTCGATGAAGGAATTCAGCTCGGCTGGCACCTCGTGCGCCGCTCGCGCCGCCGGACGCACGCTGTCCGTGCGCTCGGTCAGATATTTGGCGTACGCACCGTTGACGTCGACGACGTCATCGCCCACGACAACGCCGACTCGTCGATTCGGACCGAAGACTGCGATCTTCATTATGCTCCCTGTGATCGTTTGATGCTTGGTGTGGTGGTGCTGACAGACCCKGGGTCACTGCCACCGATTACGGCGTGCGGCTGGACGGATCGACACCCACGTCGTTGAGCAGGCGCCCGCCGTCCGGGGTCAGACTGTAGATCGCGAGCCGAGTGATCTTGCCGTCTCGAACGGTGAAGAAATCTCCCAGTACGATCTGCGAGCCGTTGGCGTTCAGGTCGATCTCCACTGACACGTTCTCCCCGTCGACGACGGGTGTCCTGGGCGAGGGGATCATCTTCCCTGCCTTCAAGCCACCTTCGTACATGCGTCCGATAGCTTCCGCGCCGGAGAGGGTGCCCGCTGCGTTATGCAACAGGGCATCCGGGGCGAACAGGTCCGCCACCGCGGCGGCGTCGCCGGCGGCGACACCGGCGAAGTACGCGGCGACGACCTCGGCGGGGCTGGATGCCGTTGCGTTCCGGGCAGCTCCGGCCGACGTGGTCGACTCCAGGTACCGCGTCGAGGCGTACACGGACTGGTACTCGAGGTAGGGATCGAGGCCCTCGGGGCCGAGTTCTCGTCCGAGGCCGGAGTCCTTGAATCCTCCGAAGGGTGCGCCGAGATCAAGGGTGTAGTAGTTCAGGCCGATCGTGCCCGTGCGGACCTGACGAGCCACTCCGAGGGCGCGATCCTCGTCAACGCTCCATACGGATCCACCGAGGCCGTAGTTGCTGTCGTTCGCCATTCGGACCGCTTCGTCGTCTCCTTCGAACGGGATCAGAGCCATGACCGGACCGAATACCTCTTCGCGCGCCAGACGGTCGGAGTTGTCGACATCGGCGAATACCGTGGGCTGGACGAACCATCCTTGATCGAGACCGTCGGGCCGACCACCGCCCGTCACCAGGCGTGCGTTCGAGTTCTTCGCGATGTCTATGTAGCCGAGCACCTTGTCTCGGTGGGTGGGGGTCGCCATGGGTCCCATGGTTACCGACGGGTCCAGCGGGTCGCCCAGTGTGTACGAGTCGGCGAAGTTCGCGACGGCATCCACCACTTCGTCGTAGCGCGAGCGTGCGATGAGGATGCGTGACTGCGTCGTGCAGGTCTGGCTGTTGTTCAGGAACGATGCGTTGTCCAAGCCCGCGAGGAAGGTCTCGAGGTTGGCGTCCTCGAGGACGATGGCCGCGGACTTTCCGCCCAGTTCCAGAGTGGAACGGCGAAGCAGCCGACCGCACTCCTGACCGATGATGCGCCCTGCTTCGGTCGAGCCGGTGAACGCGATTTTGTCGACCAGAGGGTGTGAGACGAGCGCCGCGCCGGCGTCGCGGTCGCCGAGGACGATGTTGAGGACACCGGGCGGCAGGCCCGCCTCCTGCGCTGCATCGGCGAATACATATGAGTCCAGCGCAGTCTCGGGGGACGGTTTGAGAACAACGGTGCACCCGGCGGCCAGCGCCGGCGCAATCTTGAACATCGCCAGGGCCTGCGGGAAGTTCCACGGAGCGATCGCACCGACGACGCCCACTGGCACGCGGCGGACGATGGTCGATCCCGCCTGGCTCGGGCGGACCGATTCGAGCGGCAGGTTCTCGACGATGTCCGCGTACATGCGCAGCAGAGCCCCCGGGGCTCCGCCGTTCAGTGCCTGCGACAGCCCGAGAATCATCCCGTTTTCGCGGCTGACGAGCGTTGCCGTGTCAACCGCTCGGGCGTCGAGGGCGTCAGCGAAAGCACGAAGCACGGTGGCGCGCTCGGCAGCCGTGGTTCGGCCCCATGGGCCCTCGTCCAGGGCCCGACGGGCGGCGCGAACGGCTGCGTCGATGTCGGCCTCGCTCCCGAGCGCGGCCACCCCGATGCGCTCGCCGGTGGCAGCCTCGATCTGGTCCCGGAGTTCTGTGCGCACCGGGTCGATCCAGGTGCCGTCGATGAAGAAGCGGGTGCGGTCGAGGCTGCTCGGCCGGTCGACGGTGACGGACATAAGTTCTCCTTGCTGCGAGGTCGCGTGATCCCGAACTTCGGTGTCGGCGGGCGCATACGGCCGGCTTGTCGCCTGCACCGGCGAGATCCCGATCACTGTCGATCCTGTGCTGACGTGCCCGTCATCGCAATGCCAGGATGTTCCCCGTCCTCATACTCTGGACGCATTGTCGCTGGTTGAGCGATATGGGAGGACACACCGAGACCTGACCGCCGGTTATTGTCGAGACATGACGGGTGAGAGAAGACGCTACGTGCAATGTCCGTGCGGAGAGCTCATGGAAGGGCGCACCGACGACCTTCTGGTCGACGAGGTTCAGCACCATCTGCGCGAGCAGCATCCGCATCTCCGGTACAACCGCGACCAAATCCTGTCTATGTCGTACTGACCGGCGTCGTACCGACCAGCATCGTCTCAGTCGACGTGGGGGGTCGGGGCGCCCGCAGCGCGCAGAACCGCGTGGGCGCGGGCCAACACCGGCGCGTCGACCATGAAGCCGTCCACGCGCACCGCCGCACCCGACGCAGCGGCGTCGACGATCTTCCGTGCGTGAGCGACGGCGATGTCGCTGGGGTGGAAGGCCGTACGGCTCGGCTCTACTTGCGACGGGTGGATCAGCAGCTTGCCGGCCATGCCCAGTTCGATGGCATAGCGGAGGTCGTCGGCGAGAACCGCACCGTCGTTCAGTGCCGTCGTCACCCCGTCCACCGGTCCCGGCTTGTTCGCCACTCGTGACGCGAGCACCAGCTGTGACCGAGCGTGGAGCATCGCGATACGCGTTGGTTCCGCGCCGAGATCCACGGCGTAGTCCAGATGGCCGAACGCCAGCCGTGCAACGCCCGGGTCGGCGGCAATCACTCCCGACCGGTCCACACCGACCGCGGATTCGATCAGCGCGATGACGGGGCACCGGAGTCGCTGGCGGAGATCGAGATACCGGACGGAATCGTCCGCCTTGGGGACCATGACAGCGGTGAGTCCCGGCAGATCCGACAGGGCATCCACGTCGCCGATGTGCTCGGGGTCGCCCACCGAGTTCACGCGCACGCATGCGCGTCCGCCCTCGGACAACCACCGCACGACCTCGGTTCGCGCTGTGGCCTTGTCTCCTCGTGCCACCGAGTCCTCGAGATCGAGGACTATGACGTCCGCCCCGGTGGCGAGCGCCTTGTCGAACCGGTCGCTGCGGTTCCCGGGAACGAACAGAAACGTCGTGGCCTCCTGCACTCGCGCCGTGGTCTCCGCGAGCGCGGAGACACTTGTCGACACGGTCAGAACCCCGCCGGAACCGTGGATTCGGGTGCGATCCCGAACTCCGCCAGAATCGCCTCGGTGTGCTGCCCAACGTCCGGGATCGGACCCATGACGGGGGTCGAATCGGACATGGTGACGGGCGGAATCAGGGCGCGCAACTCCCCGACCGGCGACTGGTAGGTGCGCCACCTGCCCCGCGCTTCGAGCTGCGGATGCTCCGCGAGACCGTCCATGGTGCGCAGCAGAGCGTTGGCGATTCCCGACACTTCCAGTAGCTCGGCCACCCGCTCGGCCGTGAAGGCTTGGAAGACCCCCTCGATAACGGCGCGCAACTCCGCGTTGTGCTCGACACGCAGGGAGTTGCGCACGAAGCGCTCGTCTCGCGCCAGCTCCGGCGATCCGAGGAAGGTGCAGAACGTCGCCCATTCCCGTTCGTTCTGGATGCCGAGGAAGACCTGGTTGCCGTCGCCGCACGTGAAGGGACCGTATGGAGCAATCGCCGCGTGCCGGGCTCCGGTGCGGGAGGGGGACGCGCCCCCGTATATCGCGTAGTTCAGCGGAAAGCCCATCCACTCCGACAACGCTTCGAGCATCGACACCTCGATCGTGGCGCCCTCGCCGGTGCGCTCCCGTTTAATCACGGCGGTGAGCACACCCGAATACGCGTACATTCCCGACGCGATGTCGGCGATGGAGATACCGACCTTGGACGGTTCGTCCTCGGTACCGGTGATGGATACCAGGCCAGCTTCGCACTGGACGAGCAGGTCGTACGCCTTCTTCGACGAGTACGGCCCACCCGTTCCGTAACCCGAAATGGACACGTGGATCAACCGCGGATTCCGAGCACGGAGCTCCTCGGCGCCCAACCCCAGCCGATCCGCCGCCCCGGGGGCGAGGTTCTGAACAAAAACGTCGGCCCGGTCGACCAAAGCCTGCACCGCTTCTCGGCCCTCCGCACTCTTCAGATCCAGGGCCACGGACTCTTTGGACCGGTTCAACCACACGAAATGACTGGCGAGACCGTTGACGGTCTCGTCGTAGCCTCGCGCGAAATCACCGACGACCGGTCGTTCGATTTTGATGACGCGCGCGCCGAGGTCGGCCAATTGTCGTGTGGCGAAGGGAGCGGCGACGGCCTGCTCCAACGACACGATCGTGAGTCCATCAAGAGGATTCATGTTGCAGTTCTTTCGTTTCGAGTGGCGTCCGAGGCGGCGCGTCCTACACGGAGGAGAGCAGAGACGGACTTTCGAGGGTCTTGGTGAAGTACAGAACTTCTGCGGCGAATTCTGGGTCGCGAGACATGCGCCGGAACATCTCGAGGTCCTGGTCGCGCTTGACCGGATCCGACGAGTGGAAGAGCAGCTTCTTGTTCGACGATGCGCGCGGACTCGCCTTTTCCACGAACGCGGCCCGACGCTGGTCCGCGTACGCGGTCAACACCTCGTCGTCGGCGCGGTGCTGCGCCACTGCCCCGAGGCCCTCGATGAGCGCGTAGGAATCGAACAAGCCCATGGTCAGCCCCAGTCCGCCTGTGGGATTGGTCGCATGCGCGGCGTCGCCGGCAAGAAGCACCCTGCCGGCTCGAAACGACGACGCGGAACGCTGGTGCATCCGATACGGCGATGCCGCGACCACCTCGGTCCGGGCGGCCACGTCGGGTCCGAACACGGCGGACAGGAACCGCGGCATGCGTTCGTCGATGGAATCGGCCGGAAGCGAGGCATCCTCCATATAGGTGTAGCGCCACATCCCGTGATCGCCGGACTCGTCGATCTTCGCGATGATTGCCCCGTAGACATCGTCGACGTAGAACGTCGACTGGGCCCAGCCGTCGCGGTCGTCCGGGAAGCGGACGTTCGTCGCCACGAAGCGCTCCGGCCACGTCATACCTTCGAAGCCCAGGTCTAACGTGCGTCGAACGGCCGAGCTCGCACCGTCCGCTCCGACCAGCCACTGCGACCGGAGAACCGTGTCGCCGTCCACGCCGCGCACGGAGACGGTCACGCCCGACTCGTCCTGATCGATGCCGGTGACCTCGTGGTCCCACAGCACCCGCGCGTTGGCGAACGTGTCGAGCTCCTCGAGGATGACTTTGGCGAGCGCACCCTGCCCCAGATGCAGGTTGTACGGTCGTTCGACCTTGCCGTTCAGGGCAGCAAGCCCGTAGGAGATGATCTCCCCGGTATCTCGAACGCGATACGCGTAGTCCTGCTTGAGGAAGCCTGCCCCACATGCCTTCTCCAACAGGCCGAGCCGTGACAGACCGTCCAGCGTCGACCAGTGGTAGACGATCGCTCGCGGTGTGTCCTGCAACGCGGGCGCACGCTCGACCACCGATACACTGATTCCGTGCTGGGCCAAACCCAGCGCGGTCAGCAAACCGGTCGGCCCGGCTCCGACGATTGTTACCTGCTGGTCTTCTTGCACGATTCCTCCGTACTGCGTTCACGACAACTCTGGGCTGTCGCTCCGATGTTCACGATCCTTTACTCGGCCCCGTAAGGCCAATACCATTGCAGCACCGTTGCCATACACTTGGCGCATGGACATCCGGAGCGTCAAATACTTTCTGGCCGTCGCGGATGCCGGGTCCATCACCGAGGCGGCGCGCATTCTGCACCTCTCGCAACCGCCTCTCAGCAGCGCGATGACGAAGCTGGAGGCCGAGCTCGACGTTCGCCTGCTGGACCGGCACCCTCGCGGTATCGCCCTGACCGATGCGGGCCGCTATCTGCAAAGCGCCGGCCGGCGGCTCGTCGCCGAAGAACAGAGAATCACCTCCGCGCTTCGGTCGATGGGGCAGGGCCTCGAGGGCGATCTTCGGATCGGCGCGGAGCCGATCGGGATGTGGCGGGTCGTCAGTGCCGCAGTTGCGGTCTTCCTCGCCGAACACCCGCGCATCACACTGGAGCTCACCGATGCCAATCCCCAAGTGCTGCTGGAGAACCTGGCTACCGGGCATCTCGACCTCGCTGTCGTGCCCGTTCTCGCCGAGGAGCCGCTGCCGACGATCAACGATGTCGCGTTCTCCATGACGATCATCGCCCACTCGTCGCTGACTCTCGTCGTGCCGCGCTCATCGTGGCTCGCGACGCAGGACCGAGTGCACCTGTCCGACCTCCGACACGAACGGTGGGTCCTTCCGTCGCGGTTACCGGGCGCACGGAGCTTGTCCCGGCTGCTGGACGACCGGTTCGCAACGGCAGGAGGCAGCCCGGCGTCGGTGATATCCGTGCCTACCGTCGAAACGGCCGCCAGTCTCGTTGCTGCCGGTGTCGGGGTGTCCGTTCTGAGTCGCGAGCTGGCCGAACAGCATCCCGGCGTGGCGAAAGTTACCGTCGAAGAGGGATGGCCGGACCTTCCGCTCGGCGTGGTGAGCCGCCGAGACGGCGTCATCACCCCCGTCGCCGAACGGTTCGGCGACATTATCCGGAACCTCGATAACCACGACCCCACCAGCCCGGATCAGACGAGCGAGGACCCGACGGGTAGCATTCCCTGAACTGTGTCCCAGCGGGTTTCGCGTCGCAGCATCGCCCGAATCCTGACGAATTCCGCGCGACGTTCGAATGCCAACACTCCGGTCACGGTGTCGCCGAGCTTGTACACGAACAGCGAACCGCCCGGTTCCTTACTCTCGACGATCTCCTCGGCACCGGTCAGAAACCCTGAGAACTGGATGCGGACATCGTGTTGATCCGACCAGAAGTACGGAACGGTGACGCATTCCACGGGCGGCAGCCCGGACACCGTATTGGCAGCATTCGTTCCCGCGACACGCCCCTGCTCCGCAGCGTTGGTCCAGTGCTCGACTCGCATCGAGGTACCGAACCGACCGTTCGGCCAGCGCACGAGGTCACCGGCCGCGTACACACGATCCGCTGCGCGCAAGTGCGCGTCGCACTCCACACCGTTGTTCAGGGTTATTCCGGAATTCTCCAGCCATTCGGTCGACGGGCGCACGCCGATACCGACGAGGATGACGTCCGCGGGTACGGTGTCACCCCCGGCGAGACGGAGCACGCGGCCATCCGAACTGTCCTCGACGCCGACGACCGCGTCACCTAGGCGCAGTGTCACTCCCGACTCACGGTGCAGGGCTGCGTAAGCCGCCGCAACCTGGTCGCCGAAGCGCCCGAGGGGTTTCTCCGCGAGGTCGACGATCGTGACATCGCGGCCGTCCTTGACCAACGTCGCCGCGAACTCGCCGCCGATGAATCCGGCTCCGATCACAGCGACTGACTTGGTGTGATCGGACACCGCGGCACGCAAAGCTTGTGCATCCTGGAATCGCCTGAGCGCGAACACGTCCGGCAGCCCGACGAACATCTCCGGGAAGATGGGATCGCACCCGGTGGTGATGACGACGGCTCCATACTCGACGTCGCCGTTCGACGTGACGACGCGGCGACCCGCCACGTCCAGTGCGGTGGCACGGGTGTTCAGAGCGAGCTCGACCCCCCGTGCGCGCAGATCCGCCACGGACGGATACGTCAACGCCGCGAGATCCAGGTCGTCGCCGAGCCCGATCTTCGAGAGCGGAGGACGCTCGTACGGGGGATGCGCTTCGTCGCTGACGATGGTGACGCCGAGGTCGGGCGCATGCCGGGTAATGGTCTCGGCCGCGCGGATAGCAGCGACCGATCCTCCGACGATGAGGACGTCCGTTGTGGTGGACATAGCGATCAGCTCCCCGTCACCGTACTGGTGGCGCACACGACACCGGCGGCGCTGTGTGCTTCGGCACCGCGTTCCAGGCCGTCGACGTGCGGAACCACGGTAAAGGTCTGCGGGCGGGTCATCGGCGACACCAAACGGTATCCGAATGTTTTGCCCTGCCACGAGATGTCCTGTCGACGCATGTGCTCGGCCATCATGAAGGCTAGCAACGGCCCATGGATCACCACGCCGTCGTATCCCTCTCGGCGGCACCAATCGAGATCGTAGTGAATGCGGTGCGTGTTGTAAGTCAGTGCCGAGAAACGGAACAACAGTTTCTCGTCGACAGCGAGGGACAGCGTGGGGCCGTTCACCTGGGCCGACGACGGAGCAGGCGTGGGAAGCGGGGTCGACCCTCCCTCGCGGTAGACGATGTCCTGCTCCTCGCGGATGATCAGTTCACCGCCCTGCGTGATCTCCTGCAGAACCGKGACGAGCGTCAGGGCGCCGGTGCGTCCCACCTTGTCCACGGACTTGGCAATGGACGTCACCTTCGTGGCAGGCTCGCCGATACGTAGACTGCCGAAGGCGGTGACGCGGCCACCACCGAACATCCGGCGGCGTCCACCGCCGGGAGGCGCGGGGATACCGACAACGGAGTGGCCATCCTCACCGAGGTCGCTCTCAGCGTCGCGGGGAAGCAGGTGGAGCCAATGCCAGATCGGTGGCACCGTGTCACCGATCGCATGAGGAACATCGATGTCCAGCAGCGCAGCCATCGCCTCAACCGGTTCGGCCGAGATGACCTCCGTGCGTGCGATCTTGTCTGGGGAAGTCATGGGGTCGGCACCCTTTCGGCGGCGAGAACGGACAGCAGTTCGGACAGGTTGGGTGCGTCGTCGAGTGCCTCGACGGCCGCCACCAACCGGGAGGCGATGTCGCCTCCGAGAGGTTCGAGCAAGAGCGTTGCCTTCGCGACGACCTCGTCGTGAGTCATCGGGTTCGGAGCGGACCCACGTGCATACGTCGGGTTCCCGGCCTCGACGACGAGGGATTCGCCGTTGGTCAACTCGATGTCCAACCGGGGTCCGTCCTCGATCTCGATGGAGTCATCGACGCGCATGGAGACCTTGGCGAAAGTCGCGGCGATCCGCGGATCGTTCAGCCGTGGTGGGTCGTAGTCATCGAGTCCCAGGGCGCTTCCGCACAGCGCGAGGCTCACCGCGTAGGGAAGGCTGAATTGGGCGTCGAACACGGTGTCGATCGGGTACACCGACAGCATGTTCACCGCGGTCGTACCTGCAGTGATCACTATGGAGCGAACGTTTTCCGGCGTCAGGTCCCGATTCGTCACGAGGTCCTTCATCACGTCGACGGCCGAATGGCAACCGCGGCAGCACGCGTAGGGCTTGAGGTACGACGAGGCGACGTTGAAGTCCGTCCCCAGTCCAGTCAGCGCCCGATCGGTATGGCCGGTGCCGCCGGCGATAACAGCGTAGAGGCCGCCCCACTTCGCTTCGAATATTCGCCGGGGGCCGGTGATTCCCCCGGTCGCCAGCACGGCGGCGTCGACACCCGTCTCACCCGCTTTGCCCGGGTGCAGACGCTTGGTCAAGGCACCGTCGTCGATGAATGCCCACACCCCACCGGTGAACGATCCGGCGATTCCCAGTGCATCGGCGAAGGCGTTCTTGTCCGCGTCGAGGCATTTCGCTGCCGCTGCCGCGGCGGCGAAGCTGCCCATCGTGCCGCTGGAATGCCATCCTCGGTCTGTGTGTGCTGCGAATCCGCCGACCGCTTGCAGGGTTCGATACCCGATGTCGTAACCGGCGACCGTGGCGGYGATGACCTGCCGACCGGTACTCCCTGCTTTTTCGGCCACCGCGAGCGCCGCGGGCAGTACGGTCGACCCCGCGTGACCGGGCCCGCCTCCGTCGTCGAAATCTCTGGCGTGCGCAGAAGTTCCATTGACCAGGGCTGCGTGCGCCGGGGTGAGGCGTGTGCCGGTCCCCCACACCAGGCTGCCGGCATCGCCGGCCGAGAAGCGTGACAGCGCGTCGACGACACCGCTCACTTCGGGAGTTGTCGTGCCGACCAGGGCGACGGCCAAGGTATCGAGGATGTGGTCCTTGATTCCGTCGACGACGTCTTTCGGCAGATCGTCGTAGCCTGTTCGAGCCCAGAACGTCGCGAGCCGCTCGGTCAGCGACGGGGAGTCGCTCGTCACGATGTCGTCGCCGTCGTTGAGGGATTGAGGTCCACGGCCAGAGATCCGACCAGCCACCTGCCGCCGGCGTGTCCGATGTCGGTTCCGTTCTCCACGACTCTGGCATGGGGGTAGTGGTTCAAAAGGTAGCGCACCACTTCTTCCATCTCGACCTTCGCCAGGCTCTGACCCAGGCATCCGTGCAGACCGGTGCTGAACGTCAACGGCTGGTTTCGCTCTCGATCGAGGTCGAACGCGTTGGGCTGCGCGAAACGCTCCGGATCGCGGTTCGCCGACCAGACGGCGACGTGCACGTCGGACCCGGCGGGAATGACCGTGCCGTCGAGCTCGATGTCGACCGACGCGATCTTGCTGACGATGCCGGGGCGGGGGTACAACCTGCAGGCCTCGACGACGGCGGCCGGGATCAGCGACTGATCCTCGACGAGCCTGGCCCATGCCGCCCTGTCACGGAGCAGCGTCCATACCACGAGACCGGTCTGGTGCGCCGTGTTCACGGAGCTGGCTTCGAGCATCGCCGTCGCTTCGCTGAGCAGTTCCTCGGAGGTCAGTTTTCCTTCGGCCTCCTGACGAATGAGGAAAGACAGCATGTCGTCACCGAGTCCGGCCTGCCGCTTGCGCGCGATCAGGTCGCCAAGGTAATCGAACAATTCGTCGTAGGCCTTGAGTATTGACTCGGTAAGACTCGGATCCCTTTGCAGCAGAGCAAGTGTCCGCGCAGACAGACTGGCCACGACAGGGGCGTCCTCGGCCGGCGCGCCCGCCAAGTGGCAGTACACCCTCGCGGGGATCTTCTGGTCGACGGCCGCGTGGAAATCGACAGGTCCGGCGGCGTCGTTTCCCGGATCGATGTCTTCGAGGATGCCGCGCAGGACCGCGCGGATGTCTTCGACCGTGGTGGGACCCATGAAGCGCGCCAACGGGGTTCGGAGCCGCATGTGTCGGGGGCCTTCGGCCATGATCAGACTCTTGGCACGGAAGTCATGGACGGGCCCGTCGGTGATGCCGAACTGTTCCATCAACGTCAGGGCGGCATTGATGAAACGGGTGTCCCGAAGAACCTTGGTCGCGAGGTCGAAGTCGAGAACGGCGTAGCCGTAGTCGCCCTGTACGAGCGACGCGCCGTCCGCGGAACCACCGGTGTGGCTGGGCGAGTCGGGTGCAAACGGGTCGAAAGCGTGAAGTGTGCTCATGCGCGCGAGATCGCCCCCATCGGGCAGCAGAGGATAACTTCGTCGAGATCCTGGTCCCGGTCGGCCGGCACGGTCGTCGCGACCTGCTCGAGTAGGCCGTTGTCGGCGATCTGGAACACATCGGGCATGAGGGCGGCACAGGTGCCGTTCGCGTCACACCGCGCGAAATCTACTTTGACCTCGATCATCGCGAGAATCCTTCGTGATTGGGATGGCTGCGACCGTTGCGCCTGAGCTGCAGGAGCGGTCGGTATGTCGTACACCACATTCTTGACCCGGATGAGCTATCCGACAAATATCAATATGGCGGACCGGTCATAGCTTTTGCGTATGCCAGGGTGCCACGCGAGACCGCCCCGGCGGCGTGGCTGAGTCAGTGCTCGTAGTGCGTGACCCGTGGTACGGCAGCGCACAGCGGCTGAATCAACTCGCGGACGCGCGTTCCGGCAGCGGACGCGGCGAACACCTCGGTGTGATCCTCCACGCGGTTCCACAAAGCGCGAAGGAGATACGTCTCGTCCCGATCCACGCTCCGAGACAAGGTTGCCTCCGAGCATCCCGGCGCTGCCAGAAGCAGCGACCGGATCTCGTCGAAAGCTGCCTCGAGATCGCCGCCGGCTCCCGGACGGAGCTGGATCTCGAGGTGCTCGGAGATCACGCCTCCACCGACCGGCCGGCAATTGCCGACATGTCGACGAAACCGCCCCGCAGGAAAATCAACGGCTCGTCGATTCCCTGCTGAATGAGATCCTCGACTTCACCCACTACCTGCAGGTGGTCACCGATGCGGTCGACTCGGTGCGGCGAGCACTCCACGGTGACGATCGCGTCCTCGAGGAGGGGCACTCCCCGAGCTGAGGGCTGCCACACCACACCTGCGAAGCGATCCTGCCCACGTCGCGAGAACGCCCGACACACATCTCCGCATCCCGACCTCAAGATGTTGATTCCGAAGTACTCGGCTTCAGCCAGCACCGGCCAGGTCGTGGAACCCTGGTCCACGTAGAACGCGACCAACGGCGGGTCGAGCGAGACGGAGGTGAAGGTACCCACCGTCATTCCGGTGGGTCCCGCGTCGGTCATCGCGGTGATGATCGAGACGCTGGTTGGGACGTGACTCATGACCCGTCTGTAATCGGCTGGGCTCAGCACATCGGACACCTTCCCTTCGACGGCGGAGGTCATCGTCATCTCACAATCCGATGGTCGGATCATCGTTTCCGAGGAGCTGACGTCCGTACGCTTCGCGCCCGATCTCGGGTGTCACGAGTGCGTGCCGGGCCGCGGTCTCGCTGTCGCGCCACACCCGTCCGAGCACGTTGACGTCGGCGAACGAGCCGGCACCGTTCGCGGTGAGGAGGTAGTCGATCTCTTCTTTGACCAGCTCCGCCACCACGCCTGTGTCGTTGCGGATGCGCGCGAGCACCTCCAAGTTGGGCAGCTGGTGGCTTTCGGCGGCGGTGTCGATGTCAGAGCACATGCCAGCCATCAACATCTCGGCAAGGCGCAGCTTGGTGGCCGCCTTCGCGACACCGATCTGGTGGGTAGGCGACTCCTTGGCTTGGCGGTAGGCCGTGTACGCGACCGGCTTCAGCGGAAGCTTCGCGCGTGTCAACTCGAGGGCGTGACGTCCCAGTCCGATCTGCGGCGCAACCAGAATGCCGGCGGCAACGGCGTTGAAGGGCATCGACGCCGTCCGCTCCTCGGTGAACGGAGAGCGGAAGTTCGACGCGAACATGTCTTTCACTCGCTGCACGCGGTACTCCGGGACAAAGTGGTCCTTGACCACAACGGTGTCGCTACCCGTTCCCTGCATGCCGGCGACGAACCACGTCGGTTCGATGGTGAAGGCTTCTGCGGGGACGAGCGCCATTCCCTGCTCACCATCCTCCAGCGTGATCGTCAGGCTGGCCCACTGGGCGGCGAAGGAGCCCGAGGCGTAGGGCCAGCGGCCGCTCATCAGGTAGCCCCCTTCGACGGGCTCGCTGCGGTCACCCGGGGAGAAGATCCCGCAGATCCTCGCGTTCGGGTTCACCCCGAACACATCTTCCTGCGCCTGCATGGAGAACGTGCTAGCGAAGCCGGTCGCCACCATCATGAGTGCGGTGATCCAACCGGTCGAGCCGTCACCGCGGGCGATCTCGGCGGTCACGTCGACCGCAGTCTTGAACGACGCTCCCTGGCCTCCCCAGCGCGTGGGAACCATGAGATGGAACAAGCCCGCCTCCGAGATTGCGTCGATCACCTCGGGTGCGATGTGGCGGTCCTTGGTTCCCTGTTCCGCGTACTCGCGGATGAGCGGGACGAGGGCCGCAGCCCGGGCGACGAGGTCGGCATCCGAGACCTGGATCTTGTCGCGATCCGGCAGTTCCGTGCTGGCGAGCTGTGCCATGTTATGTCTCTCTTCACTCGGTAGGACGCGATCAGGCTGCTGCTAGTGACTGCGATCACGTCGGACCACACCAGCATGTGATGCCGACCGCCTCGTCGCAATGGCACAAAGTTTGCGGACCTCATACGCCAAACACATCGGCTGCGGTCGATACTCACCGCGCATGACAACGACGACAATTTTGGATGTGGACCCACGCCACAGACGGTGGTCCGATGTAGCTTGCATCACAACCAGTTTGAGCGAAGGCGGCCCAGCGGATCAGGGCCGTGCATACGAGGAGTGCACATGAGTCGAATTATCATCAGCGGAGCATCGGGTGACCTAGGCCGGAGGGTAACGGGCCTATTGCTCGCAGCCGATCCGCACCGGGAGCTGATCCTCACCACCCGCACACCGGAGAAACTGGCTGGCCTCGCTTCCGACACTGTGCAGATCCGGCATAGCGACTACCAGCACCCAGCCTCTGTCCAGGAAGCCTACGTAGGCGGCGACACACTCTTCCTCATCAGCGGCCTCAACCTCGGACGTCGAATTTCCGAGCATCGCGGCGCGATCGAAGCAGCTCAAAAGGCAGGCGTCGGTCACATCGTCTATACCTCGGTCGGCGGTGTGCAGCCGGGCAATCCTGCGCTGTCCGCTATCGACCACCATCAGACGGAGTTGGATCTCCGCGCGTCGGGGCTCAAGTACACCATTCTGCGGAACGCCCTCTACGCGGAGATCGTCAGCAACATCCTGGTGGCACCTGCCGTGCAGTCAGGAATCTTGGCCCAGGCAACCGGGGATGGGCTTCTGGCTCCCGTTGCGAAGGGCGACGTCGCGCGTAGCGCTGCCGCCTGTCTCATGGATCCCGCCCGCCACGTCGGCGCGGTCTACGAAATCACAGGCCCGGAATTGCTGGACTTTCATCAGATCGCAGCCCTCGGCGCGCAGATCCACTCGACACCGATCGAGTATCAACCGATCACCGAACGCGACCGGCTGGCATTCTTCGACTCGATCGGGATTCCCCGCACCTACGATCCGAACATGCCCCCTAGCCCGGACGGGCACCTATGGGCCAGCGACGAACTTGTCTCCGCCGAAGTGGCTGTCGCACAGGGCTACCAGGCTCTTCTGAGCCATCACGTAAAGCAAATCACCGGGCGTGCCCCAGAGCCGCTCCGTTCCGTAATGGAGCGGGTGCGTGAGGTCCGCTACGACAAGATCGACGCCGCCATCTCCTGAAAACACGGGTCTCGGCACCACTTTCTCTCACCCTGATGTCCGTCACCTTCGGCTCGCCGGCGGCAGCATCCGAGCCGGGCGGGGGCGGCCGGCGCACCGCGGCCCGCGACTGTCTCCCGCCGCCGTTGCCTCCGGTTCGAGCGATCACTACGCAGCAGCGCGCGCCCTCGAACTCCCCACAAGGAAGGCACCATGAGCTCACCCGTCGATCCGACCCCACTACGACCAACTCCCAGCATGGACCCGCCGCTCGTCACCGACGCCGACACGAAGAAGAAGGAGATTCGACGAGTGGTGCTTTCGAGTTACCTCGGCAGCACCATCGAGTACTACGACTTCCTGCTTTACGCGACTGCTGCGGCGATCGTGTTCGCGCCCGTCTTCTTCTCCGATCTCACGCCTGTAGCCGGCACCATCGCATCCCTGGGGACGTTCGCCGCCGGATACCTCGCGCGCCCGCTCGGCGGCATAATTTTCGGTCACTTCGGGGACCGATATGGCCGAAAGTCCATGTTGCTCGTCTCGATGACGGTGATGGGCAGCGCGTCGTTCCTGATCGGGCTCGTTCCTCCTGCGTCGGCCATCGGCTCTTGGGCCGCGATCATTCTCGTCCTGCTACGCGTGAGCCAGGGCATCGCCATCGGAGGCGAGTGGGGCGGCGCCACGCTGATGTCGCTGGAACACGTCGGTGGACGCGGACGCGGATTCGCCGCGGCATTCACCAACGCGGGAGCACCCACCGGTTCCTTGCTGGGCACCATCGCACTCGCGATCGTGGCCGTGCTGCCCGAGGAGGACTTCCTCCTGTGGGGCTGGCGCATCCCGTTCCTACTCTCCGCTGTCCTCCTCGCGCTCGGTCTCTTCATCAGAAGTCGAGTTTCGGAGAGCCCAGTCTTTAAAGAGGCTTTGGCGCGGCGCACAGAGCGCGATTCCGCCACTGTCCCGGTCACGCCGCCGCTCATGAGCATCCTGCGCCGTCCGAAGAACGTCGTCCTCGTGGCCGGGGGATGCATGGCCAGCGTCGCGATACAGATCATGTTTGCGACATTCRCCATCGGCTATGCCACGAGGTCGGGTGCTACACGGTCGGACGTCCTCATCGGTTTCGCGATCTGCCAATTCATCGCCATCTTCGCACTGCTGGGATTCGCGCGCCTCTCGGACAGAATCGGCCGTCGGCCGGTCATGTTGGCCGGCCTCGCCGGGTTCGCGGTGTTCGTCGTCCCCATCCTGTCCATGCTGTCCTCCGGGAACGTGGTACTGGTAGCACTCGCTTTCGTGTTGGGCTTCAGCGTGTTCCAGTCGGCGACTTTCGGGCCGATGGCTGCGTACATCGCCGAACAGTTCGGCACATCCGCTCGGTACACGGGTGCCTCTCTCGGCTACCAGGCAGCCACGCTCCTCGGCGCGGGTTTCACCCCCGTAATCCTCGTGTCGTTGCAGGCTGCTACGGACGGCAGCACAGGCCTGGTGGCGGCTTACATGATCGCGCTCGCCGTGGTCAGTTCAGTGTTCATTGTCCTGACGAAGGAGAGCAAGGACCGAGACCTGGCGACATACCAGCACTGACCTACGCGACACATACGGACGAAGGGCAGGCACTCCGCGGTCGGCCGAGAGCGTGCCCTTCGCGTTGTCTGGCGCTACCCGGTCCCGCGAGCACTATCGCAGTCACGTGCCGCTCCTCCTCATACGAGCGTGGAAGTGGGAACCGGATGCCGCGATTCGAATGCGCGTATCCCCATGTCACCACATGCCCGAGCACGACCAACAATCCAGGACCAGACTCTACTGCCCGTACGTTATGTACTCGGTGTCGAGAGAGCCAGTGAGGTAATTGGTGCCACCAACCCCAATAACACCGCGGATTCCGATCTAGGGGCTTGACACAGGAGGACGTGCGGTGTTGTAGCCGATTCATCTGTGCTACGCGACAAGCCCGTTCGACCGCGGCATCGTCGATCTTGTCTGTACGCCAGGCCGACATTCAGCAGTCCAGTGTCGGTCGGTGGTTCAGGAGGGCCTATTGTGCGATTCGACGACCCATGCCGCGATCTGTGCGCGTGAGCCGAATCCCAGCTTGGTCAGGATGTGTTCGACATGCCCCTGCGCGGTGCGTGGCGAGATGACAAGGCGAGCAGCGATTTCCTTGTTGGTCAACCCTTCGGCGACCAATTCGGCGACCTCATGTTCCCGCTTCGTCAGTTTCGTCGAGCTAGGAGCGGATATCGATGTCGGCGGAACCTGCTCGCCCAGCGCGTAGGCGACGGCAGCGTCGAAACCGAGTGCCCCACCGCGCTCGTGGGCCGTGGCGAACGCCTGCCCGCTCATCGCCTGGCGGGTCTGCTTTTCGCACTCCTCCTGGTAGACCACCAGGGCGGATACCACCACTGTTGGACTTCCCACCGATCGGCTCAGCTGCTCTGCGGCTCCCAACAATACGGCCGCACGGCGGGGGTTGTGTTCCTCGGCTGCGATCCATGCCAGCGCTTGCAGACACCAGCTGGTGCTCAACCAGTCTTTAACTTTCCGACCGAGTTGCAGTGCCTGCTCGAGTAGCCGTACCGCTCGCGCGCGGTCATTGTGCCGCCACACCGCAACAGCCAACGCCCACATTGCATACGACCGATACACGAATTCTCCCCGCGACTCGGTGATCGCGAGGAGGCGCTCGTAGCATTCGATGGCCCGCTCCGTATCGCCCAGTAGTGCGTAAGTCGTTCCAAGGGGGCCGAGAGCAATGACTTGGAAGGTGAGGTCTCCCTGTGTGGCTTCCGCCTCGATGGCATTCTCGAAATGCGAGCGTGCGCCGGGAAGATCCCCACTGAACAGTGCTAAGGCCCCCGCGGCCAGATCGAGGTGAGCGTGTAGCATCGGGTCGGTCGTCTGGCTGGCGAGAGTGCGACACTCCTCTACCAAGGCGGCCTGGGCGCGAAGATCGCCCTGCACGCCGGCCAGGAGGCTGCACGCAAAGAACGCCTTGGCCCTGTCTCGGGTAAGTGCGCCGGTCTGACAGGCGAGGAGGCGCTCGAGCCAGCGCCGCCCCTCGCCGAACAACCCCCGGGTATACCAGTAGTGGTAGAGCGCGGCTGCGATGCGAATTCCGGCTTCGGGACTATCGGACGACGAAAATTCAAGCGCCTCTCGCAGATTCGGCTGCTCCAGCGCGAGTCTGTTGATCCACGCGAGTTGTCGGGGACTGATCCAGTCACCTTCAGCTTTGATCACCAACTGCTCGTACCAATCTCGGTGTCGGCGGGAGAGTTCGGGATATTGACCGGTCTCGTGCGCCTTTTCGCGGCCGTAGTCGCGCACGGTATCGAGCATCCGGAACCGTACCGTGTCGCCCGACTCCACCCGGGTCACAATCGACTTGTCGACCAGGCCGGTCACGGTATCGAGTAGCGCCTCCGATGTCAGGGTACCGCCGCACACCTGTTCTGCAGCATCAATTTCGAAGCTGCCGGCGAACACTGACAGCTGAGCCCACACCCGTTGCTCGACCGGCCTACACAATCCGTGGCTCCAGTCGATGCACATCCGTAACGCCTGCTGCCGTGAAGGTAAGTTCCGGCTGCCGCGCGTTAGCAACGCGAGACGGTCCGTCAGCCGCTGCTCGATCTGCTCGGGCGTCATCACCCGCATCCGGGCCGCAGCCAACTCGATCGCTAGGGGCAACCCGTCCAGGCGCCGGCAGATCCGGGCAATGGTGACCTTGTTGGCCTCGGTGACTGCGAACCCCGGGACGGCGGCGGCTCCCCGTTCGGCGAACAACGTTACCGCGTCATTGCGGGGCAGCCCTCTGGGCAGGTGATCGGGATCCGGTACAGGCAGCGGCGGGATCAGCTGCGCCACTTCCCCGCCGATGTCGAGTGCTTCACGGCTGGTCGCGAGGATCCGAAGCTCGGGGCAGCTGCGTAGCAGGGTTTCGGTGAGCTCGGCCACCGCATCCACAATCTGCTCGCAGTTGTCCAGTATCAGTAGCAGTTTGCGGGGGACGAGGAAGTCGACGAGTACCCCGTGTATTGGTTTCGTCGACTGGTCGCGTAGTCCCAACGCACTCGCCACCATGCCCACCAACAGTGACTCGTCACGAAGCTCACCTAGCTCGACCATGCACGCACCGTCAGGGAAATCGGGCTGCAGTTTGGTGGCGACCCGCAACGCCAGCCGGGTTTTGCCGACCCCACCGATCCCAGTCAACGTCACCAGTCGCGAGGTCGACAGCGCGTTCTTCGCCTCTGCTAGTTCGGTGCGGCGGTCAACGAAGCTGGTCAACTCCAGGGGCAGACGACCTGTGGGGGACCCCCGGCGTCCGGCTAACGTATCTGTTGCCGCGGGTAAATGTGTGCGTATCGGCGGGCTACTTTCATGTTCTTGTGTCACTCCCGTTTCGGTGCGCAGGGCCATTTTGTCGACCGCGAACCCGTGGTGAAGCTGGGAAGTCTCGAGTTGCTGACCCAGTTCCGCGACGGACGGACGACGCCCCGGGTCTGCGGACATGGCAACTTCAATAATCGCACCGACATCGTGCGGAACGCCGTGCTCGCAGGGATCCGGGACGGGTTCTGTGGTGATCCTGAGAAACTGGGCGACCAATTGCTCTCCGCTCCGGCGCTCGAACGCTGCGTGCCCGGTCATCGCGGCGAACAGTGTCGCACCGAGACCGTAGACGTCGGCGGCTGGACTGGCTGGTTGGCCGGCCACGACCTCGGGGGCGGTGAACGCCGGTGAACCCGTCACAATGCCCGCAGTGGTCTCGAACCCGCCAGAGATGTGGGCGATCCCAAAATCTGCCAGCGCCGGCTCACCGTAGTCGGTGAACAGGATGTTCCCGGGCTTGACATCGCGATGAAGGATTCCCAGTTGGTGCGCGGTCTCCAGGGCGCCCGCTACTTTCACTCCGAGCCGCAGCGCTTCGTCCAGTGGAAGCGGTCCGCGACGTCGGATTTGCGCATCGAGAGAATCCTGGGGGTAGTACGGCATCACTATGAAGGGGCGACCGTTGTCGGTCACACCGGCGTGGAGAACGTTGACGATATTGGGGTGTCCGGTCAACCTTCCTGCCGCGCGCTGTTCGCGCAGGAACCGTGCCTGATTCTCCTCGTCGAGGTCCACGGTGAGGACCTTCACCGCTACGGTGCGGTCGAGCGCAGCCTGCGTGCAGCGGTAGACGACGCCGAAC